>NZ_BAAHAW010000035.1:0-55601 GCF_054777235.1 Humibacter antri
TACCACGACCTCAAAACCGACGGAATCATCACCTAACACCACTTGACATCCATAGGACTATCCAGCGGTTCAAGCTCAGCCAGCGGTTCAAGCTCAGCCAGCGGTTCAAGCTCGACCCGCGGTTCAAGCTCAACTAGCGGTTCAAGCTCAACCAGCGGTCTGGAGCGCGTCGCGCAGCAGCGAGATCAGGGCATCCAGCTGCACGGAGTCGGCCGATCCGGGTTCGACGTCCACGCCGTCCAGCGCACGCAGCGCCAGCGACTGCTTGGAGTCGATGAGTTCGGCGATCTTCGCATCGATGGTCTGCGCCGCGATGATGCGCCAGGCCGTCACCGGCTCCTCCTGGCCGATGCGGTGCACGCGGTCGATGGCCTGCGTCTGCTCGGCCGCGGTCCAGCTGAGCTCCGCCAGCACCACGTTCGATGCCGCCTGAAGGTTCAGTCCGACGCCCGCAGCGGTCAGCGAGCACACTGCGACCGACACTCCCGGATCGTTGTTGAACGCGTCGATCTCGCGCTGCCGCGCGAGCGCGGTCTGATCGCCGCGGATGGAGATGCTGCGCAGCTCGCGTGACGCGAACGCCTCCTCCGCCTGATCCATCACGTCGATGTGTTTGGCGAAGAAGACCACCTTGCCCACCGAACGCGCCAACTGTGCCGCGTAGTCCGCGGCGAGCGCGGCCTTCGCCTGGCCGATCTTGCGCACCATGGTGAACACGTTCTCGCCGGTCTTCGCGCCCTTCGACTCCTCGAGCTCGGCGTGCGCGACCATGCGGATCAGGTGCTCGCGACGCTCGTCGGCGTCTCCCGAGACCGACCCGCCCACCCCGGCGGTCTCTGCACGCCGGTAACGCTGCACGAGTCGAGCGGCCAGTTCACGTTCCGCAGCCTTGACGGAACGGCCGAGCTCGTCGTCGAGTTCGACCGGCAGGTCGACAACACGGCGCGATGGCAGATCGGCCGCCACGTCGATCTTCTTGCGGCGCACGATGCCCATGTCGATCACGGATTCACGGGCCGCCGTGTAGAAACCCGGGTCCGCCGGGGTGAGACCGGCCTCGTCGAGCCGCTCCATCAGCTCAGCGGTGGGCTTCGCGCCGTCGATCCAGCCGAGGAACTGCCAGATCGCCCTGAAGTCGTCGATGTCGTTGATGAGAGGGGTGCCGGTGAGGGCCATCATCAGAGGGTCTGCGACGGTGTGGCGGATGGCGTCCGCCAGCCCCAGCACGTAACGCGATCGCTGCGAGTGCAGGTTCTTGATGAAGTGCGCCTCGTCGACGACCATGCCGCGGAAGCCCAACTCCGACAGCCAAGCGAGATGCCGGTCGAGCACCTCGTAGTTCACGATGACGATGTCGGCGAAGGCATCCAGCCCCTCGCCGTCGCCGTGGATGACCGTGGCGCGCCGCTGCGGCGTCCACAGCTCGACCTCACGTGCCCAGTTCATCTTCACCACGTTGGGCACGACCGCCAGCAACGGGTACGCACCGGCGACGGATGCCGCCAGCACGGACTGCGCGGTCTTGCCCAGTCCCGGCTCGTCGGCGAGCAGGAAGCTGCGGTGCCCCTGCCGGACCGATTCGACGAATCGGGCCTGGTGCTTCATCAGCTCCATGCCTGCCGGTGAGTACCTGTCCAACTTCGGCGCGGGCGGCAGTTCCATGCTTGCCGCCTGACCGCCGGATCCGTACTCGAACGATTTGAAGAGCGGGCCGAGCAGTTCCCAGGAATCGAGCCTGCGCCGCGGTGCGGGCGCCGCCTGGTTCGCGAGCGCGAAGTCCGGGGCGAGGAACGGGTTGGAGAGCTGCCTGGCGCGAACGGACTGGGGGATGACCTGCTTCTGCGCGAGCTCAGGCGAGAGCAGCACCTCCTGCTTCGGCTTCGGCGCCTCGGTGGTGATGATCAGGTCGTCCGGCTCCAGTTCCGCGCCCGATTCCAGCAACCAGTCCCTGCGCATCTTCTGCGCAGCGGGACTCGGCGGGGCCGTGGACTCGAGCAACGAGATCAGCGAGGTGTCGCGCGCCGCGGTCTTCGCGAGAATGGTGGCGATGCCGTCGAGGCGTTTCAGCTGCTCGGCGCGTGCCGACTCGCTGAGAGCGGGGTCTGACTTGGCTCGGCCACGTTCCTCGCGCATCAGCAGCGCGATCACCTGGAACTTCGTGCGGTTCGTGGGCCCCAGCTTCTTGCCTGTCGTGGCCTTCGACTCGACCTCGCGCACGCGCCTGGCGAGCACGGGGATGAGCCCGTCGTTGTTCGAATGACGGGAGCCGGAACGGCGTGATGCCTGGGCAGTGCGATCGCCGGTGTTCGGCATGATCCTCCTGTGCGTGAGGGCCCGGTCGAGACGCGGGCCGCTCCTGGTGGGGCTACGGGGCGGCGGCATCCGCCTGCACGGGTCCCTCTCGTGCCATGACACGCGGTGACGACGAGACCGATGCGGGAGGCGAGGGTGAAGCCCGAGTGTCGTCTGCGATGCAGCCGACGAGACTTGAAGCGAATGCCAGAACCCCGACGCTGGCCTATTTTACGGCACGCGGGCCCGTCACGTCACTTCGACGTGCGCGGGTCGGCGCCAGAGGTCACCTGCGCCCGGAGCTTCCGCCTCTGGCTCCGCCTTTGCCGGCCCGCCTGCCGTCGTATCGACCGGAGGGACCCGGCCTGCCCTCGTCGACGGGCACCTTGATCGAGACTCCTGCGGCGATGAAGACGATGGCACCTGCCAGGTGCAGAAGACGCAGCCACAGATCGGGGATCGACAGCGGCCACACCGGGTTGAACAGGATGGCGATGGGGACGAGGCCGGCGAGCCACCAGTAGTTCTTGCCCTGCACCGCGAAGACGCACATGATCAGGGCCAGGATCGCGACCGCGTACAGCACCCAGATGTACCAGCTGCTGTGGATCAGTGCGAGCGCGGCGATCAGGACGATCGCGCCGAGCAGCCCGGGCAACAAGGCGAGGCGGGCACGGGCCGGCGGAGTCTGGGCTGGCGGAGTCTTGGGGCGCGACATCGCCTGAAGCTTACCCGCGCGTGGTGTGCTCAGGCTCGACGCGATGTGAGAGCCCGAACGTGCCGACACCGCAGGGAACGCCGAGGCGGCCCTCGGCGCGTGCGGGCTGAGCCTCGCACTCTCGGGGTGCGCCGAGGGCCGCGTGGGCGCGAGCCAGGTGCGGCGAGGAACGGGGCGGCCGTGGCCACGCCGCTTCCTCTCAGCAGCGACCCTTGCAGAGCAAGAAGCCGAAGCTGTCGGCGGTGTCCACCACCACCGTGACGCGGCTCGCGGTGAGCAGCGCGCCGAACGCCGTGTTGGAGACCGGGAGAGTCTCGAAACGGCGACCTTCGGCATCCGCTGCCAGTCCGGCGACAGCGAAGGAGATGTCGCTGAGTTCGTTGTCGCCCTCGATGACGATGGGCGCGTCCGGATCCAGCGGGGTCACCGCCAGAACGGCCATCGCGACCTGTTCGACCGCTTCCTGGCCGATCCGGATGCCTGCGGGAACATCGTGCTCGGGGCTGACGATCGCGATCCATGCGCCGCTGGGGGCATCGTCGAGCGCGTGCAGCAGCGCACCGGAGACGATCGGTGACAGATTTTTGAGCATGCTGGTGCCTCCTCGCGCCTTCGGGTGGCGCAACGCCTTCGGGTGGCGTTTCGGGTCTGGTGAGGATCCTTCGACAGTTTAGGAAGAGCGTCGGAGACGGTGACAGTCCCCTCTTCGGGGACCGAGCCGTCAGCAGGCCGACGGCCGCGGCGGGGCCGAGCACCGCGTTCGGTGGCACGGCCTACCCTGAGAGCGTGATCGAGGACATCAAGAAGCGGGCGCTGCACCGCACGCGTATTCTGTCGGGCCAGTTGCGCGGACTCGAGAAGATGATCGAGAACGAGGACTACTGCGTCGACATCATCACCCAGTCGCTCGCCATTCAGAAGTCGCTCGGCTCGCTGAACAAGCTGCTCGTGGAGAACCACCTGCGAACCCACGTCGCCGAGCAGTTCGATGCGGGCGGCGATCAGCGTGAGCGCGCTGTCGAGGAACTGCTGCGCGTGTTCGAGCTCTCCAACAACAGAGGATGACCGTGGCCCGCGCCCATGAGGCAACCGCTCGCTCGCTGAACGGCGTGCGCTTCGAAACCGTGCTCGGCGACATCACCGAGCAGCGGGTCGACGCTATCGTGAACGCGGCCAACTCGTCGCTGCTGGGCGGTGGCGGCGTGGACGGCGCCATTCATCGCGCAGGCGGACCGGACATCCTCGCCGCCTGCCGGGCGCTCCGGGAGACGCGGCTTCCCGACGGTCTGCCGACGGGCGATGCCGTCGCCACCACGGCAGGGCGACTGCCGGCGCGGCACGTCATCCACGCGGTGGGGCCGGTGTGGTCCCGACGCGAAGACCGTACGGCCCTGCTTCGAAGCGCGTACTCCAGGTCGCTCGAGGTCGCGGGCGAGGTGGGTGCGGCATCCGTCGCATTCCCGGCGATCTCCGCAGGCGTGTACGGCTGGCCGATGGACGATGCGGCCCGGATCGCGGTCGGCACCAGCATCGACCACGTAGGCGAGGTGCCGAAGCTCGAACTGGTGCGGTTCGTGCTGTTCTCGCCCGACGCTCTCACGGCCTTCGAACGCGAACTCGTTTCTGCCGTCGCGTAGGAGAACGCCCGATCCGCTACCTGCGGTGCCGCACGTGTTCGCGTGGGATGAGGATGGGTCGGCTCGACGGTGGTACACGGTGCAGCGTCTCGAGCGCACCACGCAACTCCCCCACCCACATCTCGTAGCCGCGCTCGTTGAGGTGCAGCGAGTCGTCGGAGTACTGCTGATCGATTCCGTCGTCGTCCGCTGCCAATGCCGGCCACAGGTCGAGATACTGCGCCCGCACGGTGGAGGCGAACTGCCACAGATGTCGGTTCACGTCTTTGATCGTGTCGGCGTACGCCGCCTCGCGCGGCATGACGGACTGCACGAGCAGTTGAGCACTCGGCAGCTCCTTGCGCAGCGACACGAGGATCGTCTCGACGTTGCGCACGATGTGCTCGGCGGAGCGCCGCCACGCGAGGTCGTTCGTGCCGATCAGGAGCACGACGGTGTCGGGTTCGAGGGCGATGACGTCGTCGAGGCGAGCCAGCACGGCATCCGTCGTGTCGCCGCCGATGCCGAGGTTGCGCGAGCGCTCATCGGGGAACCACTCGTCCCAGCGGCCGCCGGCCGTAATGCTGTCGCCGACGAACACGGTCGACACCTCGTCCGACATGTCGCTCCCTTCGCCCCGAGACTCCATCTTCACCCGCGATCCTGAGCGCACGCCACCACTTGGCGAACAGCGGCGGGCGCTGCAGAGGTCGAACGGAGGTCCGTCAGCGCATGCTCTTGGTGTGCCAGACCGTCTTCGTCTCCACGAATGCGGTGATCCGCTCCAGCGAACGCACGTCCGGCTCACCGCCGGCGGGCGGGAGCACCCGCTTCAGCGTCTCCGCTGCCGCGATCTGCAGATCGACCCAGTCCAGTTCGTCGGCACCGGTGAGATCGAGGGCGTTCACGTCGGCGTGCGAGGCCAGCCACGGGGCGATCTCCCCGGTCGATCCGGTGAGCACGTTGACGACTCCGCCTGGCACGTCGCTGGTCGCCAGCACCTCGGCGAGCGAGACCGCGGAAAGCGGATGCCGCTCGTCGGCGACCACGACGACGGCGTTGCCCGTCACGATGGCCGGAGCGACCACGGCGACGAGCCCGAGAAGCGAGAGAGAGCCCTGCGGCGCGATGGCCGCCACGACACCGGTCGGCTCCGGCACGGAGATGTTGAAGTACGGACCGGCGACGGGATTGGCGTTGCCCGCGACCTGCGCGTACTTGTCCGCCCAGCCGGCGTACCAGACCCACGTGTCGATGGCCGCCTCGACCTGCGCCGCGGCATCCTGCTTCGAGACGCCCTCCGACGCCTGCACCTCGTCCACGAACTGCGCGCGTCGGCCCTCCAGCAGCTCCGCCACGCGGTAGAGCACCTGCCCGCGGTTGTACGCGGTCGCCCCCGACCAGCCGGCGAGCGCCTTGCGTGCCGCGACGACGGCGTCTCTGGCATCTTTTCTGGATGCCTTGGCCGCGTTGGCGAGGAAGGAACCGTCGGCGGCGAGCACCTCGTAGCTGCGACCGGACTCGCTGCGCGGGAAGGCACCGCCGATGAACAGCTTGTACGTCTTCGGCACGGCCAGGCGCGTCATCGGGTGGATCCCTTCGTGGCGTTGGCGCGCCCGGTCGGACGCTTCGTCAGAGCGGCAGGGGCCGAGGCCAGATATGCCGCCAGCCCGTGTCGACCGCCCTCGCGCCCGTAGCCGGACTCCTTGTACCCCCCGAACGGCGACGCCGGGTCGAACCGGTTGAACGTGTTCGCCCACACCACACCGGCACGAAGCCGATCCGCGACGGCGAGGATGCGGCTGCCCTTGTCGGTCCAGATGCCCGCCGACAGACCGTACGGCGTGTTGTTCGCCTTCGCGATGGCCTCGTCGGGCGTGCGGAACGTGAGCACCGAAAGCACTGGCCCGAAGATCTCCTCCCTGGCGATGCGGCTCGAGGTGGAGACGTTGTCGAAGATGGTCGGCGCGAACCAGAACCCGCGATCGGGGATGGCGCACTCCGCGCTCCAGCGTTCGGCGCCCTCGGACTCCCCCACCTCGCTGAGCTCACGGATGCGCTGAAGCTGCTCAGCCGAGTTGATCGCACCGATGTCGGTGTTCTTGTCCAGCGGATCTCCGAGCCGGAGCGTGTTCAGGCGCGTCTTCAGTCGGTCGACGACCTCCTCGTGCACGCTCTCCTGCACGAGAAGTCGACTGCCGGCACAGCACACGTGGCCCTGATTGAAGAAGATGCCGTTCACTATGCCCTCGATGGCCTGGTCGATGGGAGCGTCGTCGAACACGATATTGGCGGCCTTGCCGCCGAGCTCCAACGTCACCTTCTTGCCCGTTCCCGCGATCGCCCTGGCGATCTCGCGGCCCACCGCCGTGGATCCCGTGAACGCCACCTTGTCGACGTCGGGGTGGTTCACGAGCATCCTGCCGGTCTCGCCCGCACCGGTCACGATGTTCACCACACCTGCAGGGAGCCCGGCCTGCTGCACGATCTCGGCGAACAGCAGCGCGGTCAGCGGTGTCGTCTCGGCGGGCTTGAGCACCACAGTGTTGCCGGCAGCGAGAGCCGGAGCGATCTTCCAGGCGAGCATGAGCAGCGGGAAGTTCCACGGGATGATCTGGCCGGCGACGCCCAGCGCGCGCGGTGCCGGCCCGAGACCGGCGTGATCGAGTTTGTCGGCCCATCCGGCGTAGTAGAAGAACCAGGCGGCGACGAGCGGAACGTCGACGTCACGGCTCTCTTTGATCGGCTTGCCGTTGTCGAGGCTCTCGGCCACGGCGAGCTCGCGGGCGCGTTCCTGCACGATGCGGGCGATGCGGAACAGGTACTTGCCCCGGTCCGCGCCGCTCATGCGCGACCACACCCTCTCGTACGCGCGGCGCGCGGCGTTCACCGCGAGGTCGACGTCGTGCCCGTCTCCCGAGGCGATCTCGGCGATCGTCTCCTCGGTGGCCGGCGAGATGGTGCGGAAGGCGTCGCCGTGCCCGTCGACGAATTCACCGTCGATGAAGAGGCCGTATGACGGCTTGAGGTCGAGGATCGCACGCGACTCGGGTGCCGGCGCGTAGTCGAGAAAGGTCATGATCTCCAGGTCTCTCGTGTGTGCGTCGACTCAGTCGATGGACACGTAGTCGGCGCCGGAATAGTGCCCGGTGGCGAGCTTCTGGCGCTGCAGCAGCACGTCGTTCAACAGGCTGGACGCGCCGAATCGGAACAGGTGCGGGTCGAGCCAACGCTCGCCCGCGGTCTCGGCGACCGTGACGAGATAGCGCACGGCATCCTTCGACGAACGGATGCCGCCCGCGGGTTTCACTCCGACCGTCTCGCCGGTCAGCCGGTGCCAATCCCGCACCACCTCGAGCATGAGCAGCGTGACCGGAAGCGTGGCGGCCGGCGACACCTTGCCGGTTGAGGTCTTGATGAAGTCCGCTCCGGCGAGGATCGCCAGCCAGGATGCACGGCGCACGTTGTCGTACGTGGCGAGCTCCCCGGTTTCGAGGATCACCTTGAGGTGCGCGCTCGTGCCGTCTGGACGGCGGCAGGCCTCCTTGACTGCGACGATCTCGTCGTACACCTCGCCGTACCGTCCGGAGAGGAAGGCGCCGCGGTCGATGACCATGTCGATCTCGTCGGCGCCCGCCGCGACCGCGTCGGCGGTGTCGGCCAGCTTGACATTCAGCGACGCCCGCCCGCTCGGAAACGCCGTGGCCACCGCGGCGACGCCGATCGTGCCTCCTGACGCCCGGTGCGCGGCCCCCAGTGCCTCGACCGCCACCGGCACGAGGTCGCCGTACACGCACACCGCGGCGACCTGCGGACACGTCGGATCCGCAGGGTCAGGCAGGATCGCCTTGGCCACCAGCGAACGCACCTTGCCCGGGGTGTCGGCGCCCTCGAGAGTGGTGAGGTCGATGAGGGAGACGATCGTGTCGAGCGCCCACCGTTTCGACGAGGTCTTGATCGAGCGGGTTGCGAGCGATGCCGCGCGCTGCTCGAGGCCGACTGCGTCCACTCCCGGCAGGCCGAGCACGAAGCCACGCAGGCTGCGCTCGCTGAGCTCGGAGCCGACGACCGCGCGCGCGAGATCCAACGTCATGATGCCCGTTCCCCCATAGCCGCCTGCTGTCGTGCCATGCCGTTGCTCGTGTCTGCGGGCATCCGCTCGTCCGTCGCCTCGTCGAGCAGCGCCGCGGCGGTCTGGTCATCGGTGATCAGCACCGTGCACAGTCCGTTGGTGACCAGCGCTCTGGCGACCTCGTGCTTGCCTTCCCCGGCCACGACGGCGATGGCGGTGTCGGATGCCTTGATCCGTTCCAGCGACAACCCGACGGTGCGCGAGTCGAGCTCGGCGTCGACTGGCTCGCCGTCTGCCCCGACGAATCGACCGATCACGTCACCGACTGCGCCCTTGCAGACGAGGCCCTGCACCTCGTCGGGCGTGAGGTACCCGCTGTGGACCAGCGCCGAGTCGGGACCTGCGACGCCCGCGCTGAACAGGTAGGCCTCGGCGTGCGCCGCGCGATCGAGAACCCCGGCGATGGCACGGTCGCGCTCGATGCTGTGCTTCGTCGCCGTGTGCTCGAGGATCGCCGGAATGGGCAGCACGTGCGCCGAACCGGCCGCCTTCTGTGCGATCACGAGCGCCGTCGCCGAGGCGGTGTCGCCATACTTCGTGAGGCTCAGTCCGCCGTTGATCTGCACGACGCCGACGCCGTGCGCCCATCCGCGCGGCAAGCAGGCCGCGACATCGTGCATGGTGCGGCCCCAGCTGACGCCGAGCGTCTGCGGTGCCGGGCGCATGGCGGTGAGGTAGTCCGCCGCGGCCTGCGCGACCCGGCGCTGCAGCTCCTCGGGCGAGGAGACCCCCGCGGAGGACGCGACCACGATGTCGCCCAGGCCGTATCGCTTCTTCACGGCCTGTTCGGCGAGCACCCGCCTGGCCCTGGGATGCACGATCTCGATACGCACGATGCCTGCGGCACGAGCCTGGGCGAGCAGCCGGCCGACCTTCCAACGCGTGATGTGCAGAGCGGCGCCGATGTCGTCCTGGGTGCGTCCCTCGTCGTAGTAGAGCTCCGCCGCACGCACGGCGAGCAGTTCGTCTGAGGAATTCATAGCGTCTTCAGGATAGAAAGATCTCCCACTTATGAGCAATGCAGGCGTCCGCCCTTGCTCATCTGCGCACTCAGTGTCAGTGCTCGCGCGCGCTCGACTGACTCCATCGGCTCGGCAGAGCGAGCAAGCTCGCTCTGCTCTCGCCTCAGTCGTCAGTGCTCGCGCTGCACGCTCGACTGACTCCATCGGCTCGGCAGAGCGAGCAAGCTCGCTCTGCTCTCGCCTCAGTCGTCAGTGCAGGGTGCGGCCCATGATGGCGCGCGCGAGCGCGGCGATCGGCTCGGCCGCGGCCCGCGGGTTGGCCAGCAGGCTGAACTCCACCCGGCCGAGTTCCGGCAGTCCGAGACGATTCGTCACCTTGACGAGATCGTTCGGGATGATCGTGCGCGGGAACGGTGCGACGCCGAGGCCCGCGCGCACGGCGGCGAGCACTCCGTTCACCTCCCGCGTGTTGCACGTGATGCGCCACACGCGCCCCGCCGCCTCGAGCGCATCGATCGCCATCTGTCTGCTGATGCTCGGGTCCTGATAGGCGATCAACGGCACGGTGTCGTCGGGGCCGATCTCCGTCTTGTCGAGTCCCATCCAGACCAGGTCGTCGGTGCTCACTCTGTCGCCCTCAGGCGAGCCGGCCATCTGCTTGATGAAGATGAGGTCGAGCTGCCCGGCCTGCAGTCGGCGGTGCAGGGGTGTCGACTGGCTCACCGTGAGCTCGAGGTTGATCTGCGGATACGCCTGCCGGAAGTCGCGCAGAATCCGCGGCAGCTGCGTGATGGCCAGGTCGTCGGCCGCCCCGAACCGCAGTCGCCCCCGCATGGCCGTGCCGCTGAAGTAGCTGTCGGCGGCGGCGTGGGCGGCGAGGATGCTTCGGGCGAACCCTGCCATCGCGTCCCCGTTGTCGGTCAGACGCATCTGACGCGTGTCGCGATCGACGAGCACGCGTCCTGCCGCCTTCTCGAGGCGTGCGACGTGCTGACTGACGGTCGGCTGGCTGAGCCCGAGCCGCTCGGCCGCCCTGGTGAAGCTGTGCGTGTCGGCCACGGCGAGGAACGTGGCCAGGAGGTCCGGATCGAACATGCTCGGGAGCATACATTCACAAACCCAATAGGAGTTATAGGTCTGATTATTTCGCGGAATGAGCCGTCGCTGCTTACCGTTGAAACACACGTTCGATCAGCCACTTATTCGAAAAGCCCTCGTGACAGCCACCTCTGCGACGCACTCAGCCGAAACCCTCCTCACCGCCCCCGTTCCCGTTCTCGCGCGACGTCCCCCGTGGCGTGACACGTTCTCGTCGCTGCGCGTTCCGAACTACCGTCTCTACGCCGGTGGCCAGGTGATCGCCACCACGGCGCTGGGCATGCAGCGGGTGGCACAGGACTGGCTCGTGCTCCAGCTCTCCGGCAGCGTCGCCGCGGTCGGCGTCACCGTCGCCATGCAGTTCACGCCGATGCTGATCTTCGGCCTGCTCGGCGGGGTGATCGCCGATCGGTACTCGAAGCGCGTGCTCCTGATGGTGACGCAGTCGACGGCCGCACTGCTGGCCGGCATCCTGGCGACGCTCATCCTCACCGGCACGGTGCAGGTGTGGCACATCTGGCTCCTGGCGTTCATCGGCGGATTCGTCACCGTCGTCGACAACCCCGCACGTCAGGTGTTCGTGAACGAGATCGTCGGACCGAAACTGCTACGGAACGCGATCAGCCTGAACTCGTCCACTTTCCAGCTCGGCGCCCTGATCGGTCCGGCCGTCGGCGGCATCGCGATCAGCGCTGTCGGAAGCGGCTGGGCGTTCGTGATCAACGGATGCGCGTGCCTGGTCGTCGTCAGCGCGCTCGGCATGATGAACACGAAGACTCTGCTGCACACACCCGTCGCGCCTCGCGGCAAGGGGCAGCTCGCCGAAGGGCTGCACTACGCCGCACGCAAGCCGGCCATCCTGTTCACGATCATCGTGCTCGGCGCGGTCGCGATGTTCGCCTACACGATGCCCGTGCTTCTGGCGGCATACGCGAACGACGTCTACAAGGTGGGGTCCGCCGGGTACGGGTTCTTCAACGCGCTCGTCGCCGTCGGCGCACTCACCGGTGCCGTGCTGTCCACCCGTCGCGTGGGCGTCAGCCTGCGCCTGGTGATCGGCGGTGCCGTGGTGCTGGGGGTGGTGCAGGCATCCGCTGCGCTCTCACCCGACATCGTGGTGTTCTCGCTGCTTCTGGCACTGAGCGGTGCCGCGAGCCTGCTGTTCCTGACGAGTGCGAACTCGCTCGTGCAGATGTCGACGAACCTCGGCATCCGCGGCCGGGTGATGGCGCTCTATATTCTCGTTCAGCTGGGCGGTCAGGCGCTCGGCGGCCCGGTGATGGGTTGGATCGTCGAGCGGTTCGGGCCCGACTGGGGTCTCGCCGTCTCCGGCCTCGTCCCCCTCGCGACGGCCGTCGTGATCGCCTTGTGCGTCATGCGACGATCGCACCTTCGGCTGGCCGTGCGACGCCGCGGACGGATGCCCGCCCTCGCGATAGTCCCCCGCGACTGAGCCCGTCGCACGCAGCGCGAACGGGAGGAGCCCGGCACTCCCCTAACCTGGTTTCATGACCACGCCCCTCGCACTCGCCGTCGACTTCGGCGGCACCAAGGTCGAGTCCGCCCTCGTCACGCCTGACGGTGAGGTGGTGCCCGACTCGCGGCACCGCGCACCTACCGGGCGCGAGGCGACGAGCGAGCAGCTGCAGGCATCCGTTCGCGGGGTGATCGAGAGTGCACTGGATGCCGCCGGCGGCGATGAGCTGGTCGGCATCGGCATCGGATGCGCCGGGCCTATCGACCGTGCCCGTGGGCTGGTCTCGCCGCTGAACGTGCCGAATTGGCGGGACTACGACCTGCGTTCGTTCGTGGAGTCCGTGCTCGCCGACCGCGACCTCGAACTGCCCGTGACGCTCGAGATGGACGGCGTCGCCATCACCATGGCCGAGCACTGGGTCGGCGCGGCGCAGGGCGTGGACAATGTGATGGGCATGGTCGTCTCCACCGGCATCGGCGGCGGGCTCATCGTCGGTGGCCGGGTGATCACAGGGCCGACCGGGAACGCCGGGCACATCGGCCACGTGGAGGTCGCCGGGTACGAGGGCGAGGACACGTTCGGCAAGGCGACGTCTCTCGAGGCGATCGCGAGCGGCCCGCACACGGTCGCTTGGGCCCGTCGTCAGGGGTTCCCCGGCACGAACGGTGAAGCTCTGGCCGCGGCATACGCGGCAGGCGACCCCGTCGCCCGGGCTGCGATCGAACGCACCGGTCGCGCCGTCGGGCAGGCGATCGCAAGCGCCACGGCGCTCCTCGACCTCGAGCTCGTCGCGATCGGCGGCGGGTTCTCGCAGGCGACACCGGACCTGTTCGACGTGATCAACGCGACGATCGCCGAGCACTACTTCGGCTTCGTTCGCAAGGTGCGGGTCGTGCCGTCGGGCCTGTCGGGCGAGGGCCCGCTGATCGGGGCAGGTGCGCTCGTGCACCGGGCGGAACTGCTGCCGCCGGTGGGGCACCTCGTCGACAGGACGTGAAGCGCTCACCCGCCGGGAAACTTGCCGGATCGGCCTGCTCTCGGCCGATCGTCCTGTTCGCGGGACGGCAGGCGCCAGGGCGGTAACAGGGCGGCGGGTAACGCGGCGGAGGGTGAAAGGGCGGCCGGCAGCGGGGTCGGATGCTCAACCGGCGGCAGCGGGCGGCCGGCCAACCGGATGCAGCGGGGCGGTCAGCCGGCGGTGCGAGGGTTCCTGGCGGCGATGTGGTCTTCCAGCATTCCCGGACGTGCCACCACTGTTCCTGCGAACACGACGGAAACGGCCGTCGCCAGCAGGAAGATGAGCGGCCAGAGCCAACCCCCGGAAACGTCGTGCAGCGCGCCGACGACGATCGGTCCCAGTGCGCCCAGCACGTACCCGAGGCCCTGGACGAATCCGCTCAGCGCCACGGCACCCTCGTGCGTGCGAGTACGCAGGTTGATGAGCACGAGGCACAACGGGAACAGCAGCGGCCCGAGCCCCGCTAGCACGACCCAGAGCCAGGGCGCGAGCCCCGGCCAGAAGATGAGCCCGAGATAGCCGGCGATGAAGAACGCCGCGCCGAGGTAGACCAGCAGGCCTACGTTGCGCATCCGGCTGGCGAGCGCGGGAATCAGCAGGCTCGCGGGTATGCCTATTCCGGCATAGAGCGACAGCAGCGCGCCGGATTGGGCGGCGTTCGCGCCGGCTGTGTCGTGAAGCAGCTCGGGCAGCCAGGCGAAGAGCGCGTACGCGTTGAGCGACGACGCCGCGAACGTCACCGCCATCGCCCATGCCAGTGGCGCGTGCCACACGCGTCCCATGGCCGTCTTTCCCGGCTCCTCGACCTCCGCGTCCATGCGACGGGCATCCGGCCGGCGAATGAGAACGGCGAGCCAGGGAAGCGCGCCGACCACGCCGAGCACCGCCCACATGCCCACCGAGTAGCGCCAGCCGGCCGAGTCCGCCACCGGAACGGCCAGCAGCGGCGGCACCAGCGTGCTGACCGCGAGAACCGTGGCGTACAGGGATGTCATGAGGCCGACGCGGTCGGGGAAGTAACGCTTGACGAGCGGCGGGAGCAGCACGTTGCCCACCGCCATGCCGGCGAAGGTGAGCACACTGCCTGCCACGAGCATCCAGAACGAGACCGACGACCCGCGAAGCACATCGCCCACCACGATGGCCGCCAGCGAGATCAGCAGAACCACCTCGAGGCTGGCCCTGCGAGTGAAGAGCGGCGCGACGATTCCGAACACGGCGAAGCAGATCGGCGGCAGCGCGCCGAGCAGACCGATGCCGGCCGCACCGAACGGAACGTCATGCGTGATCTCGTCGAAGATCGGCGAGAGCGCTGTGACGGCCGCGCGCAGATTGGCGGCCACGAGCAGAATGCCGACGAAGGCGAGCGTTCGTCCTGCCCAGAGCGGACGCGTCCCGAGCCGATCGGCAGGGGTGTTCGGGTGGGTCACACCCCAGTCTTTCATGTGCGCGCGCTGGAACTTGGCGCGAAGGCCCGATGGGCGTTCGCCACGACGCTCCCTATCGCACGGCCGTCGGATCCGCTTCGCGGTTCGGACGGTACCTGCGATGGGGGCCCAGCGCCGAGCGAGCTACGCTCGCCCGGTCATGCGATTCGGCCCTGCGGGAGGGCGACAGCACAGAACCGTAAGCGTCCCGCGCAGGATGAGACCACCCGCCGCGTGCGGCACGAGAACGGTCTGCCCCCGCGAGAGCACGAAGGCTCCGTCGTTCCACTCGAGCGCGCCTTCACCCTCGAGCACGACCAGAACGCAGAATCCGGCGTCGAAGGCGAACGACCCGTTGATGCTCACCCGCTGCGCCCTGAAGACGGCATCCGCCTCCTCCGGGAACAGGTCGGTGAATTCGGTCTCGCCAAGAAGTCGCGTGATCCGCGACGACCGGAGTTCTCTGAGCCGATCGGTCGAGACGGTCGAGCGGTTCAGATTCGACAGCGCCGCGGCCACGTCGAGGCCGAGTAGTGCGGAGCCACGATCGAGGCCCGGGTATCCCTCGTACTCCACGAGGATGGAGAGGTCGACCGGCTGCTGCAGTTCGACCAGGGTGATGCCAGGTCCGATCGAGTGCGGCATTCCCGCCGGCACGTGCAGCGTGTCGCCCGGCCTCAGTTCGACGCGGTTCATCGCCGCCAGCATCGCCGGCACGTCCTGCCGCTGGAACCAGCCCAGCAGTTCGTCCTGGCCCACATCGCGATCGAAGCCGAGGTACGCGTACCCGACTCCACCCTCCGCGGTGACGATAATCCACGCTTCGGTTTTGCCGCTGGCGTGGGCAAGGCTCGCCCGGGCGAACGAGTCGGACGGGTGGTAATGCACGAAGAGCCGCTCACGCGTATCGAGCAGCTTGACGAGCAGCATCGGGTCGGCCCCGAACGCACGCTCGTGCGCCTCGCCGAAGTAGTCGAGCGGATGCGCTGCGAAGTCGTCGCGCAGGCTCGTGCCGTCCGGAAGCACGGTGAGTCCGACACCGCCGCCCGAGAAGACCTCGGTCGCGGAGGCGACGAAGTCTTCGGGCATCCGTTCCGCCGCCGCATCATGGCTTTCCGGCAGCCCGCGGAAACGAACGATGCCCTCCCCTCCCCGGTACGGCCGCGCCGGTGGCCGATTCGGGCCGAGCACGATCGGCGTCGTTCTCGCCGGATATCCGGAACCCGCAACCTCGCTCGTCATCTCGCCCCGCTCCTCCTCGCGTCGTGGCCGACCTTCCCATCCTCCCGCGTATGCCGTTGGCCCGAATCTTCGTACTGTCCGGGGCGGAACGAAAGAAGGGGCAGCAGTCGTTGCGCACGCGGCGGCCACCCGGACCTGAAGACGTCCACCAAGCCACCGAAGCGGCGTGCCAAGATGTTGCGCGAACGAAGGGCAGGGCATGCGACCGGACTTCGGAGAGCAGATCGCGAGCACGCTGGTGCAGCTGGCGGGCATCCTCGAGGGGCTCGAACCCGACGAGTGGGGCTCGCAGAGCCTCTGCGATCGGTGGACCGTGCGCGACGTCGCCGGACACATCGCGTGGCGGGTCGGCAGCTCCTACTCCGAGATGCTGCGCACGGCGCTGCCCGTGCTGACGCTTTCGGGCATGCGCCTCGGCTCGCTCACCGAGGCCGTCAGCAGACAGGAGGCGGAGGCGACCAGCCCCGACGAACTGGTGCGTCGCCTGCGCCGCACCGCAGCGCTTCGACTCGCCGGCCTCGGCCGCACCGGCACGACGGACCTCGTCGAGACCGTGGTGCACACGTACGACATAGTGCAACCGCTCGGAGTGCCGATCGAGGTGGAGCCGGACGCCACTCGCCGCGTCGCGCTGCGCGGGCTCATGCTGGCCTCCCCCGATCGCCGCGAGGTGGTGGCGAAGCGAACGTTGTACGCAGCAGATGCAGGCTGGGCGATCGGGCCCGGCAGGGCCGCCGGCGGCCGAATCATCGAGGGCAGCGCGCAAGGCATCGTGCTGTACCTGTACGGGCGGCGGCCGCTGAAGGCATCCACTGTCTCGGCGTAGCTGGTTTCGACGGGCTCAACCAGCGGGAACGGCTCAGCCGGCGGGAGGGGCTCAACCCGCGGGAACGGCTCAGCCGGCGGGAAAGACCCAACCAGCGGAACGGTCAACCAGCGGGAACGGCTCAGCCGGCGGTGTCAGCGAGGATCTTCGACGCCTCGTCGACGTCGGCCGTCATCTGTGCGATGAGCGGATCGATGCCCTCGAACGCCACCATGCCGCGGATGCGCTGGGCGAACTCCACGTCGACCACGTGGCCGTACAGGTCGATCTCCTCGCCGATGACGTACGCCTCGACCTGACGCTGTGGCACGCCCTCGAACGTCGGGTTGTTCCCCACGGAGATGGCGGCGGGATGCCGCACTCCACCGTCTATCAGCCATCCGGCGTAGACACCGTCGGCCGGGATCAGCCCCTCGCACTGCGGTGAGAGGTTCGCGGTCGGGAACCCCAACTGCCTGCCGCGCTGCGCCCCGTGCACGACGAGACCGCGAACCGTCGGCGGATGCCCGAGCAGAACGCCCGCGTACGCCACATCGCCCACCGTCAGCAGCGATCGCACCCAGGTCGACGAGACCCGGTCGTGACCGTCGGGACGCACGTCGTCGATGAGCTGCACGTCGAAGCCGTCGCGTTCCCCTAGCCGGCGCAGCAGAGCCACGTCGCCTGCACCATTGGCGCCGTACCTGAAGTCGCTGCCGACCAGCAGCGTCTTCGCGTGCAGCTTCGACACCAGGTGGCGCTCGACGAACTCCTCGGCGGGAACATGCGAGAGCGCCAGGTCGAACGTGAGCACCAGCACGGCGTCGATTCCGGTGTGCTCCAGCAGCTGGAGCTTCTGTTCCAGGCTGACCAGATCGTCGGGGCAGCGTTGCGGTGCGATGACCGACATCGGATTGCGATCGAAGGTGACCACCACCGACGACAGTCGCTCGCGACGGGCGACCGACAGCAGCCGACCGATCACGGCACGGTGCCCGAGGTGCACGCCGTCGAACTTGCCCACCGTGACGGCACTCGGGCCGAAATCGGCGGGGATGTCGTCGATCGAACGGAAGACCCGCATGGCTGCGCCGTCGTCGCTCACACGATGGCTCATGCTCGCCCGGTGACGGCCGCGCCGCGGTCGGGACCATCGGTGACCGGAACAGGCTTGTGCCGTGCAAGCCAGAGCATCCCGAGCATCGGAAGCACGAGCGGTATGAACAGGTACCCCGCGCCGTACACCGACCACACGGTGGAGTCCTGGCCGAACGGGTCGATGGCGCCCATGCCGATGGCGTCGGGCGCGAACGTGCTGAGCGTTCCGATCACCAGTACGCCTGCGAGCTCGATGGAGATCGTGATCCAGGCGACGCGGTACCAGAGCCGTCCCGGCGCGATCAGGGCGACGGTGGCGACGATGTAGACGAGCGCCGAGAACGCCGACAGCGTGAACGCGACGGGTGCCACCGAGAAGTGGTCGACGATCTGGTACGCGCTGCGTCCCGTGGCGGCCAGCGCCAGGATGCCGTAGACGGCCACCAGCACTCGGCCGGCACCGGTCATTCGGCGGGTGGTGCGGACGGGAACGCGGGCAGCAGGGCGCGCGGAGGGCTTCTCGGACATGTCACTCCATTATCGCGTTGCGACTGAGGGGTCGGCGTCGCGGGTTTCCATGGCTCAGCAGTCCGTGAGACGTCACGGCGTGCCCGGCACGAACCAGATCTGCCCCATGCGGTAGGTCATGACAGCGATGGCGAGGCCGACGACGCCGAGCACGACGGTGCTCCACCTGGTGCGCTCGATGAGCGCCCAGAAGCCCCCGGCGATCGGAAGCAGCAACGCGGAGATGAGGTAGATGTAGAACTCTCCGAGCGATCCGCGCGGTTCGTTGCCGATAATCGGCGCCACGATCGTGACCACGAGCTGGGCGATGATCAGCACCTCCACGAGTGCGATCGAGCCGAGTGTCAGGTCGTTCGGCGGCCGTCCGATGAAGCCGACCACGAGACACAGGATGCCCGCCAGCACGGCCACGATCACCTGCACGGCCGTGAACCACTCGATCAACGCGTCTCCTCTTCGGGCTCCACAACCTGTTCGGCAGGAAAGTTCACGATAGTGCGCGCACGCCCGCCCTCGACGGAAGCCAGTCCGACCAGCCGTCCGTCGGGCGCGACCGCCGCGGTCGTCTCTGCGTCGGCGGCCTCAACGGCGATCCGCTTGCCGTGTCCGAGGTCCACCGCTTGTTCCTGGGTGAGCGCGAGCACCGGGAAGAGAGCCGCTGCGGCGGACGCGGGCCGCAGCAATGCCGACGCGACGTCGAGGTCGGCGAGGGGACGGGCATCCGTGACGGCGAACGGGCCGACCCTGGTGCGCCGCAGCACTGTCAGGTGGCCGCCGGTCAGCAGGGCGACGCCCAGGTCGCGGGCGAGAGCGCGCACATACGTTCCGGACGAGCAGACGACGCGCACATCGACGTCGAGTGCGAGCGCGTCGCCGACGGATGCCTCGCGCGAGCCGAGCACGTCGAACGCCGACACCGTGACGCTGCGGGGTTTCAGCTCCACCTGCTCCCCCGCACGCACCCGCGCGTAGGAGCGCTTGCCGTCCACTTTCACTGCTGAGACGCTGGAGGGCACCTGGTCGAGGTCTCCGGTGAGGTGGGCGATCGCCTCCGCGAGACGATCCGGCGTGATGGCACGAACCCGCGCGGCCGGTGCCCAGCCGAGCAGCTCACCCTCGGCGTCGTCTGTCGTCGTCGATGCCCCGAGCCGGATGGTGGCGAGGTATTCCTTGTCGGAACCGACGACGTACGTCAGTAGTCGTGTCGAGACCCCGAGCCCGAGCACGAGCACGCCGGTGGCCATCGGATCGAGGGTGCCTGCGTGTCCCACCTTGCGGGTTCCGGCGAGCCTGCGCACGCGTGCGACGACGTCGTGGCTGGTCCAGTCCGCAGGTTTGTCGACGAGCAGGATGCCGTTCGGCCCGCTCACGCGGTCGCCCGGGCGGGCTGCTGCGCCTCGTCTGCGCCTAGAGCCGTGCCCGTCACCGTGTTCACCACGATGTCAAGCTTGGTGCGGAACGTGTACTCGAGCAACTCGGGGATGCACGGGTCGTCGGAGTCGTACTGATCGACAAGGCGCATCGCGATCAGCACATTGAAAAGCATGCCGTGTGCGAGGAACCCCACGATTTCCTCCGGTTCCATCGGGACGGAGTTGCGCAGCAGCCGGTAGATCGCGAGGAAGCCCTCGCGGGCCTTCTCGCCGATGACCGGCTCGTGCCCGGAGATGAAGGATTGCATCAGCGAGAGCAGGATGCCGCGGTCTCTGATCAGGTCGGCGTACGCCATGCCGAGCCTGGTCACCGTCGCGTCGTGATCCTCACCGAGCTCACGAGCGTCAGCGAGGGCGCCCTCGAACGCGTCGATCAGTTTCGCCAGTGCCCGCTCGAGAACGGCGACGAACAGGTTCTCCTTCGTGCCGAACATCCGCACCACGTACGGCTGGCTGATGCCCGCTGCCTTGGCGACCTGGTCGGTCGTCGCGCCGATGTAGCCGCGCTCGCCGAACACACGGCTCGCCGCTGCGAGGATCTGCTCGCGGCGCACCGCCGACGACACACGCTCCTGCTTCGGCGATTCGGCGGCTCCCGGAGCGCCTGCGCCTGCCGGGTCGACGGTTCCGCGATCGGATTCGCTGCTCATGCTTGACATGTTATCAGTCGATTACTACAGTCCATCTTGTAATCATTCGATTACATCCGCGCCGGCCGACGCTTCATATCCGATTCTCGAGCGAGACGAGACACTCATGACCGCACTCATCAGGTCCTCTTCGGCGACAGCACCGCGCAGACGCGTTCCGACCTGGCTCGCCATCGTGGCGGC
The DNA here is from genome assembly GCF_054777235.1 of Humibacter antri. Classification (NCBI taxonomy): domain Bacteria; kingdom Bacillati; phylum Actinomycetota; class Actinomycetes; order Micrococcales; family Microbacteriaceae; genus Humibacter; species Humibacter antri. Next base: position 20,680 of record NZ_BAAHAW010000035.1, read on the forward strand.
ATCCGTTCCCATGTTCATGGCGACACTCGACAATCTCGTCGTCACCAACGCCCTCCCTCGCATCGGCATCGACCTGAAGGCTTCGATCGAGGAGCTGCAGTGGGTCGTGAACGCGTACAGCCTGGCTTTCGCCACGTTCATCCTGCTCTCCGTCGCGCTCGGCGACCGGTTCGGCCGTCGCACCGTGTTCGCGATCGGAGTGAGCGTCTTCACGCTGGCGAGCGCCGCATCGGCCCTGTCGACATCACCCGCCGAGCTCATCCTGTTCCGGGCTGTGCAGGGCGTGGGGGCTGCAGCGGTCATGCCGCTGTCGCTCACCCTGCTCGTCGGCTCCGTGAGCCAACGGATGCGACCAGCCGCGATCGGCATCTGGGGCGGCGTCTCCGGGCTGGGGGTCGCCCTCGGCCCGCTGATCGGCGGCGCCATCGTGCAGGGCTGGAACTGGCAGGCCATCTTCTGGCTGAACGTTCCGGTCGGCGTGATCGCGCTCCCGCTTGTACTGCTCGCGCTGCCGAACTCCTTCGGCGCGAAGCTGCGGGCCGACGTGCTCGGCGTGGTGCTCGTCGGCATCGGCGTCTTCGCCGTCGTGTACGGCATCGTGCGCGGCAACGACGCGGGCTGGGGCAGCGCTGAGGTGCTCACCGCACTGATCGGCGGCGGTGTTCTGCTGCTGGCGTTCATCGTCTGGGAGAGCCGGGCAGGTGCTCCGCTGCTTCCGCTGGGCCTGTTCCGCAACCGGAGCTTCTCGGTGGCGAACCTGGTGGGCATGACGTTCAGCTTCGGCATCTTCGGGGCCGTGTTCATCCTGATCCAGTTCCTTCAGGTCGTTCAACGGCACACCGCGCTCGAGGCCGGCCTCATGACGATGCCGTGGACGCTCGCCCCCATGGTCATCGCGCCGTTGACCGGCGTCGTCATCGTGCCGAGGTTCGGCACCCGGCTGCCGATCGTCGTCGGTCTCGTGCTGCAGTCGGTCGCCATGTTCTGGGTGGCGTCCATCCTCTCCTCCGACACCGCGTTCGCGGCGATGGTTCCCCCGTTCCTGCTCGCCGGGATCGGCATGGGACTCGTGTTCGCGCCGAGTTCCACGGCGGTGCTGGCCGGGTTCGGGGAGAAGGACCACGCGAAGGCATCGGGCACCAACGCCACACTGCGCGAGGTCGGAGTGGCGCTCGGCGTCGCGGTGCTCACCGCCGTGTTCATCGGAGCCGGCGGAACCCTCACACCGACCGGTTACGTCTCCGCCGCGATCCCAGCAGTGTTCACAGGCGCATCGGTCCTCGCAGGCGCGGCCGTGATCGCGCTGTTCCTGCCCGTTGGCAGGCCGCACCGCGACCGTGACGACAATGCCTCCGACGAGCTGGCGACCGAAGCCGCGGAGGCCGACGAGGTCACCGCCGGCGCCGCTATCGGGTGAGCGCGAAACCCTAAGCTTGCCGAGTGCGCATCGGCATCATCGGGGCAGGAGCGATCGGCGGAACGATCGCCGCGCTCCTGGATCGCGCCGGCCACGAGGTCGCCCTCACCGCGCGTGGCGACGGCCTCGCCGCCATCCGCGGGCACGGCCTGCGATTCGACGGAGCGTGGGGCGGACATGTTGCGCACGTGACGGCATCCGCGCGACTCGAAGCGGCACCTGAGATCGCGTTCGTGTGCACGAAGGCGCAGGACGCGGCATCCGCTCTTCGCGACAACGCCGACCTGTTGCGCGGCATCACCGTCGTGGTCGTGCAGAACGGGCTCGAGTCGCTGGATGTCGCGGGGGGCATCCTCCCTCGCTCCGAGCTGGTCGGCGGGCTTGCGCTGTACGCCTCGCAGTACGTCGAGCCCGGGCACGTCACGGTCACCGCCGATGGAAGCACCTACCTGGGTGATGGTGCAGGGGAGCCGACCGACGCCGCCCGTCACGCGGCCGCGCTGCTCGGCTCGGTGATGCCAGCAGTCGCCACCGGCAACTTCGTCGGCGCACAGTGGTCGAAGCTCGTCATCAACATGGTGAACGCTGTGCCGGCGCTCACCGGGCTGAGTGTGCAGGAGACGATCCGGGATGCCCGGCTCGGGCGGGTGGTCACGGCCTCGATGCGGGAGACGGTGCGCATCGGGCTCGCGTCACACGTGAGGTTCGCGAACGTGCAGGGCCTCAGCGATCCGATGTTGCGCCTGTTCTCCGTGCTGCCGCTGCGGGCCGCGCGGACTCTGCCGACCCTGATGGCTCGCCGCATGGGCCCGGTGCCGAACCTCGGGTCCACGCTGCAGAGCAGGCGACGCGGTCGCACCACCGAGATCGACTACCTCAACGGGGCTGTGGTGCGCGCCGCAGCCGCCATCGGACGGCAGGCGCCTGTGAACGCGGCGATCGTGGATGCGATGCACCGCCTCGAGCACGACGGCACGTTCCTCGAGCGTGATGGGGCCGCCCGGCTCCCCGTGCGCTGACCCGTTGCCGTCGGTCGAGCCTGTCGAGACCAGCGCGCTGGGGCGGTTTCGACAAGCTTGACCGGAGGCGGACGGCCGCCTCGACGACGATGCATCGCAGAGTCAGAAGCAGGCGCATCCGGTGTCGGGGTACTCACGGCGCGGATGCTCGGGGTTACTGAGATCCACCACCGCCGAGACCAGGTACTGGGGCTCGACCTCCGTGCCGTACCGTCGCCATCCGCCGACGTACCGAGCGTTCGCCGGGGCATCCGGATCGGGATCCCTGCCCTGCGACGTCGCAAGGCGCGAGTACACCTCGGTCAACGGCACGTCGAGCAGCACCGAGAAGTGCCAGGCACCCCGTACCTCGGGTCGCACCATGAAGGGGCCGTCGATGATGAGAGCCAGGTCGGCCGGTCCGGTCTGCCATTCCGAGAGCACTGGGGCATTGCGGCGCACATCGAACGCGCGCGTCTGGAACCCGGTCGATCCGCCCAAACGGAACGGGTCGATCAGCACGCGCCGGAGCGTTTCGTAGTCGAACGAGCGCTCGTAGTAGTCGCCGGCATCCGCCCTGCCGTGCAGGTGGCGTACGTCCCTCGGCAGGTGGAAGTCGCGCATCGATGCGCGAGCCGTTGCTGTTCCCGCCTCGCGGTAGACGGCGGCGAGGTCGTCCGCGAACTCGGCGGTGCCCGATCCCTCGGCTCCGTCGACGGCGACGGTGATGCGTCCGGCGGGATAGTTGTGTGCGATCTCTGCCTTCAGCTCGCGCAGAAAGGCCGTGCGCGGTGTGGTCGCCAGCTGCATGCGGACAGCTTAGAGGCGACGCAGGCAAGAGCGCTGCGAGCTCGCTCGCAGCGCCGAGCCGATGGCGCCTACGAACTGCCCGGCAGCGACGAGCGTGGATGCGCGCGCGGGTGCGCCGGTGCCACGTCCATGACTCGGGCAGGATGGTCTCCTCGCCGCTCGGCTCACCGCTCAGCTCACCGCTCGGCCGCGACCATGGTGGCATATTCGAGGTGATCCAGACGAAGGAGTGCGGGTGTCGAAACCACTGGATGAAGGTCCGTTCTTCCACGGCACGGTCGCGGATCTGAAGGTGGGCGACCTGCTCACGCCTGGGCGTCCGTCGAACTACCGCCCTGACATCGTGATGAACCACATCTACTTCACGGCGCTCGTCGACGGCGCCGGTCTCGCGGCGGAGGTCGCCGCGGAACTCGCAGAAGGCGACCCGACCCCTCACGTGTACCTCGTCGAGCCCGCCGGAGCGTTCGAGAACGACCCGAACGTGACCGACAAGAAGTTCCCCGGCAACCCGACACGGTCGTACCGCAGCGCTTCGCCGCTGCGCATCGTCCGCGAGGTCACCGAGTGGACAAGGCTGACGCCCGAACAACTGCAGACCTGGCGTGAGCGGCTCTCTGCGCTTCTCTCGAACGAGGACGCCGAGATCATCAACTGAAAGTACGGTTCGAATGAACACTCCCGCCTCACCGATCAAGCCGGCGATCACGATCGATGAACTCGAACGCGTCGACATCCGCGTCGGCACCATCACAGCCGTGGACGATGTCCCGAAGTCGGACAAACTGGTACGCATCACCGTCGACCTCGGCGATCATGAGCGGAACATTCTCGTCGGCATGAAGCAGGAACGAGAGGACCCCGCCTCGATCATCGGCCGGCAGACTCTCGTCGTCGTCAACCTGGAACCTCGCCGCATTGCGGGCGAGCTCTCCGAAGGCATGCTCTACGACATCGGATACTCCGACGGCATCACGCCCGTGCTCGCGATTCCCGAGAAGCCGGTGCCCAACGGCACTCGCGCCGGCTGACGAGACGAACTCGTACGCTGGAGCGGTGGATGCAGCGGACGACGTCGAATCGGAGGTCCCGACCGCCGATCGCATCGGCCGCGCAGGAGCCGATGACCTCGCGCGTGCGCTGAACGACTGGTTCCGGCGCGAAGCCAGGGACCTGCCGTGGCGACGCGAGGGATTCGGTGCCTGGGGCATCCTCGTCAGCGAGGTGATGCTGCAGCAGACCCCTGTCGTGCGGGTCATCCCACGGCTGGCAGAGTGGCTCGATCGCTGGCCAGCACCCTCCGACCTCGCGGCAGCGGCACCGGCCGAGGCGATTCGGGCCTGGCAGGGGCTCGGATATCCTCGTCGGGCGCTTCGGCTGCACGCCTGTGCCGTCGCCATCACCGAGGGGCACGACGGCGTCGTGCCGAGCGACGTCGACGAACTGCTGGCGCTGCCCGGAATCGGCGACTACACGGCGCGTGCGGTCGCGGCCTTCGCGTACGGGAAGCGGCACCCCGTCGTCGACACGAACGTGCGACGAGTGCTCGCCCGCTGCCTGAACGGGCAGGGCGAGCCGGCACCGCCGAACGTGCGGCGCGACCTGGCCGCCATGGAGTCCGTGCTGCCCTCCGACGAGGCGCAGGCCCGCCTGTTCAACGCCGCCGCAATGGAGCTCGGTGCCGTCGTGTGCACCGCCCGTTCGCCGAGATGCGGCGCCTGCCCGGTAGCGGGTGTCTGCACCTGGCGCGCCGCCGGCCGACCGCCGTACCTCGGTGCCAGGCGTGCGGTGCAGAAGAGGTATGAGGGAAGCGACCGGCAGGCACGTGGCATCCTTCTGCGCGAGCTGCGGTCGGCGCACGATCCGGTCGCCGGCGACGAACTGGCTGCGCTTTGGCCGCCCGAGGAGCAGCGCGGGCGCGCGCTCGCCGGCCTGGTCGCGGACGGACTCGTGGTGGTCGTCGACGACCGCTACACGCTGCCGGAGTGACCCGCCCTCGTGCCTCAGCGGCTCAGTCGGCTCGGTCGAGCGAGTGAGCCGGCTCGACTCCCTCGATCGCGCCTGATACGGGAGGGAGAGTCGGACGCCGATGGCGCATCAAGCGCGCGAATGGAACGCCCTGACTCACCAGGATGCCCGCCACGACGACGGCGCCGCCCACCGGCTCGTACCAGTGCAGGCTCTCACCGAGCAGGACCACACCGAGAGCCACCCCGACGACGGGGGTGAGGTAGGTGACGGTCGAGGCTCGCGCGGCGCCCCACTCACGCATGATCCGCGTGTACCAGACGTACGCGACGCCCGTGCCGACCACGCCCAGAGCGACGATGCTGCCGACGACCGGCGCATTCAGCGTGACGGGCCCACGGGCGACGAAAGGTGCGGCAAGCACGACGACGACACTCGCCATCGTGAGCTGCACCGATGAGAGGGTCACCGAGTCATAAGGCAGACCGCTCACGAACCGCCGCATGTACAGGCCCGCGAACCCGTAGCTCACCGTCGCCGCGAGGCACGCGAGCTGCGCCGGAACCGTGGCTCGAAGATCGCTCGAGCCGAGCAACTGCCAGGGGGCGGTCAACACGACGACGCCGACGATGCCGATCACGAGGCCCGCAGTACGCGCCGGGCCCAGGCGCTCGGAACGCAGAATCAGTGGCGTGAGCAGAAGCGTCATGATCGGCGTCGCCGCGTTGTAGATGCTCGCCAGGCTGCTCGGCACGTACTGCTCAGCCCAGGCGAACAGGGTGAACGGCACTGCACAGAAGAACACCCCGACGACGAGCATGTGACCCCAGACCCGCAGTTCCCGCGGCCACCGACGTCGGGTCACCGTCATGATGGCGGTAAGTGCGAGTGCTCCGAGAAGAATGCGCCCCAACACGACCTGAGCGGGCGAGAGACCCTCGAGCCCCACCTTGATGAAGAGAAAGCTTGCTCCCCACACGACCGAGAGCGCGAGGAACGCCCACAGCGTGACGTGCGACTTCAGTGCAGTCACCGCGCATCACTCCCCGTCGCTGTGGTCGCTGACCGCCTGCAGGTCGCGATAGGCGCGCTCGTCATCCCGGGTGACCGAGCCGCCGCGCTGAAGAATCGCCCACGGGAACCACTTCCAGAGTGCGAACCCCGCACCGTGAGCCGGCCTCTCCACGTACCCGTGATCGATGCCCTGCAGCACCGGGCGGCGAGAGGACGTGCCGAACGAGGGGACGGATGCCGTGTGCTGAGTCATGACCATGACATTACGATCACCCAAATACTGCCACCAGATGGCGGAGAGACTATCTTCATAAAGATGCCGCCATTACACTGGTCTGCATGTTGCGCAGCGTGGCAGTGCCTGTGATCGACGACCTGGCGGTGTTCGAGTTCGGCCTTCTCGCCGAGGTGTTCGGTCTCGATCGGAGCGTGTACTCCGATGTTCCACGGCTCGACTTCCGGGTGTGCGGCATCGAACCGGGCCGGCCTGTCACAACCCAGGTCGGCGTGCCGATCATCCCCCCGCTCGGCCTGTCGGCTATGGAAGATGCCGACGTGATCGCCGTGCCTGCCGCGCTCATCCGACCGGACGAGAAGTACCCGCCCGAGTTGCTGGACGCGTTGCGCCGGGCATCCGCTCGTGGCGCCATCATGCTCAGCGCATGCTCCGGCGCGTTCGTGCTCGGTGCGGCCGGCCTGCTCGACGGACGCCCGTGCACGACTCACTGGAGGTACGCAGACGAGCTGCAGCGCAGGCATCCGAGCGCACGGGTCGACCCCGACGTGCTCTTCGTCGATGACGGCGACATCATCACGAGTGCGGGCACTGCGGCAGGCATCGATGCGAGCCTGCACCTGGTGCGGCGCGAACTGGGCAGCGCCGCCGCGACGGTGATCGCGCGAAACATGGTGGTGCCGCCGCAGCGCGACGGCGGCCAGCGGCAGTACATCAGCCGACCGGTGCCGGAGGCCGAGTGCGACGCGCTCGTCGACGCACTCGCGTTCATGAACGCCAACCTCGCCCAGCAGCACTCTGTGGCCTCACTCGCGAGGCTCGCCCACATGTCGACGCGCACGTTCGCACGCCGGTTCGTCGCCGAGACCGGCATCACGCCGATGCAGTGGCTCACGGCACAACGGGTGCTGCACGCGCGCCTGCTGCTGGAGGCGACGGATGCGTCCATCGACGAGATAGCGGCGTCTTGCGGTTTCGGCAGCGCGACGCTGTTCCGCCACCACTTCACCCGAGAGGTGGGAGTCGCTCCGAGCGCCTACCGCCGGTCGTTCGCGTGCGACGACGCCATGGACGTGCACGCTTCGCGCGACTCTGAGTTCGCTCAGCCCGCGCCCGAGCGCGACTCTGAGTTCGTTCAGCCCGCGCCCGAGCGCGTCTCAGCACTTGCCTGATCGGAACCCCTAACCTGGGTGTTCGATGCCTGACAGCCCACTCTCCGCTTCGCCCTACGAGGTACTCGGCGTGCCCGTTTCGGTCAGCCAAGACGAGTTGCGCCTCGCCTATCGGCGGATGCTGCGTCAGGCGCATCCCGACACCGGCGGATCGGATGCCCTCTTCGTCGCCGTGCAGCACGCGTGGGCCGTGATCGGCACGCCGGAGGCTCGGGCCGCGTACGACCGAGGCAACGGAGCGCGCGAGGCTCCGCACACGTGGGCTCCGAGTCCGCCGCGGACGCCGCGACAGCAATCCCGCCCGCAGACGCGGACTTACGGGCATCCCGGCGGATTCTCGCGCGAGCGCTTCCTCACGATGATGCGCGAGTGGGTCGGACTGGGCGAGCCGATCGCCGACCCGTACGACCCGGCGCTCGTGCGCTCTGCACCCCGTGAGATACGTCACGCACTCGCGGATGCGATCGCCGAGGAGAACGCGGCCCGCTCGCTCTCGACACTCGGCATCGGTTACACCGTGTGGCACGATGTGGACGCCACCGGGCGGTCCGCGGCGGCGGAGCGCCGGGTAGAGAAGATCGACCACGTCGTGCTCGGACCGACAGGGCTGTTCGCCGTGCAGTCGGAGGACTGGGCCGTGCAGGCCGTCGTTCGACGAGGGGATCTCGTACCGGAGGGCGGGGCATCCGGTTTTCAGAGGCAGCCGCTGCACGAACTCGCCGGACGCGCCCGCACCCTGGGCAGGGCAGCGGGCGTGAAGTTCACGATCGCCGTCGTGACACTGCCGGATGCCGACCTCGAGCAGTCCGTGACCGTGGCCGGCCGCTCACGCGGCATCACGCTGGTCGCCGCGCAGTCGTCGGTGCTCCTGCACCTGCTGCGCACCGGCGTGGCCGACACGCCGCGACCGGACGGCACTACGCTCTTCGAGTTGCGCACCCGGCTGCAGCAGGGCGTTCGGTTCGTCTGACGCGGCGAATCAGAGCGCGAGGTGAAGCCGAACCGCTTCGTCGGGTTCTCCTGGGAACGCTGACGGCGCCCGACCGAGTGCCCGCTACGGCTGGGGCCGCACATCGAGTGTGGACGGAGCAGCGCCGACGGCGACTGCCGGCGCTATTCGTCCTCGTCGTTCTCGCGCGGCTTCACGTACGGGTCCTCGTCGCCTGCATAGTGCGCGGATGCCGCCAACCCGGCGACCTCCGCATCGCGCTCCTGCGCCGCTCGGAGCAGATCCTCGATGTGGGCGGCGTTCTCCGGTATCGCATCGGCGATGAATTCCAGAGACGGCGTGAGGCGCACCTGGATGTTCCTGCCCACCTCGGTGCGCAGCATGCCGGTCGCCGACTTCAAGGCGGCTGCGGTATCCGTGCGTTCCTGCTCGGTTCCGTACACCGTGTAGAAGATGCTGGCGTGCTGGAGGTCGCCGGTGACGCGCACATCCGTGATCGTCACAAACCCGAGCCTCGGGTCGCGCAGACCCTTGTCGAGCCTCTTGGCGACGATCTCCTTGATGCGGTCCGCGAGTTTTCTGGCCCGTGCTTCGTCGGCCATCTCTACCTCTCTCCCCGTGCGGTCACCGACCGGCCCGAGCAGGCCGGCGACGCCGCGCGGGATTGAGCGCTTCGCGCCCTGTTTTTTGCCTGACCGAGTCCGAGACGGGCTCGGCGCGAAAAGTGCGGGGGCCAGAACCGGCCCCCGCACTTTGCGTGCTACGCGCGCGGCTTTTCGCGCATTTCGATCGTCTCGATCTCGTCGCCGACCTGAATGTCGTTGAACTTGCCGAGGCCGATGCCGGCCTCGAAGTCCGTGCGCACCTCGGTGACGTCGTCTTTGAAGCGACGCAGCGACTCGATCGCGAGGTTGTCCCCCACCACGACGCCGTCTCGGATGACGCGGGCCTTGGCGTTGCGGGTGATGGTTCCGCTTCGCACGTAGACACCGGCGATGTTGCCGAACTTCGACGAGCGGAACACCTCGCGGATCTCCGCCATGCCCGACTGCACCTCTTCGAACTCGGGCTTGAGCATGCCCTTGAGCGAGTTCTCGATGTCGTCGATGGCGTTGTAGATGACCGAGTAGAAGCGCACGTCGATGCCTTCGCGGGCCGCGCGCTCGCGGGCCTTGACGTCGGGGCGCACGTTGAACCCGATGACGATCGCGTTGTCGATCGTGGCCAGGTCGATGTCGCTCTCGGTGACAGCTCCGACGCCGCGGTGCAAGATGCGCAGCTGCACGCTCTCGTCCACCTCGATCTTCATCAGGGACTCCTCCAGTGCCTCGACGGCACCGGAGACGTCGCCCTTGATGATGAGGTTGAGGGACTCGACCTTGCCTTCTTCCAGGGCTCGCGTGAAGTCCTCGAGGCTGATGCGCTTGCGCGCCTTCGCCAGCTGGGCGTTGCGCTCGGCCGCCTCACGCTTCTCAGCGATCTGACGGGCCGTGCGGTCCTCCTCCGTGACGATGAACGTGTCACCGGCACGCGGAACGGTGGACAGACCTTGCACCTGCACGGGACGCGACGGCAGGGCTTCATCCACCGGGTCGCCGTTCTCGTCCTGCATGGCACGCACGCGTCCGTACGCCGTGCCGGCGACGATCGAGTCGCCGACGCGGAGCGTTCCGGACTGGATGAGCACGGTCGCCACTGCGCCGCGACCCTTGTCGAGCTTGGCCTCGATGGCCACGCCACGGGCATCCTTATCGGGGTTGGCGCGCAGGTCGAGTCCGGCGTCTGCGGTGAGCAGCACGGCGTCGAGCAGATCGGTGATGCCGACGTTCTCGCGGGCGGAGACATCCACGAACATGGTGTCGCCGCCGTACTCCTCGGCGACCAGACCGAACTCGGTGAGCTGCTGCCGCACCTTGGCGGGGTTTGCATCCGGCTTGTCGATCTTGTTCACGGCCACGACGATCGGCACGTCGGCCGCTTGGGCGTGGTTCAGAGCCTCGATCGTCTGCGGCATGATGCCATCGTCTGCGGCGACCACGAGGATCGCGATATCGGTCACCTGTGCACCGCGAGCACGCATGGCGGTGAACGCCTCGTGACCCGGGGTGTCGATGAAGGTGATCGGACGATTGATCGCCTCGTGCGTCGTCGTGATCTGGTAGGCACCGATGTGCTGCGTGATACCGCCGGCCTCGCCCGCGACCACATTGGTGTTGCGGATGGCGTCGAGCAGTCTCGTCTTACCGTGGTCGACATGGCCCATGACGGTGACCACCGGCGGCCGTGCCGCCAGGTCTTCGTCGGATTCCTCGTCGAGTTCGGCCTCGAGGTCGATGTCGAAGCCCTCGAGAAGCTCCTTGTCTTCGTCCTCGGGCGAGACGACCTGGATCTTGTAGCCCAGCTCGGCACCGAGCACCTCGAAGGTCGCCTCGTCGAGCGACTCCGTGGCGGTGGCCATCTCACCGAGGTGGAACAGCACGGTCACGAGGTTGCCGGGGCTGGCGTCGATCTTGTCGGCGAAGTCGCTGATGGAGGAGCCGCGACGCAAGCGGATGACGGTGTTGCCGTCTCCGCGAGGAACGCTCACGCCGCCGAGCGACGGGGCCTCCCGCATCTCGAATTCGGCCCTCTTCGTCCGCTTCGACTTGCGCGACTTGCTCTTGCCGCCGCCACGACCGAACGCGCCGGCGGTGCCGCCGCCAGGACCACGTCCACGACCGCCACCACCTGCCGGACGCGGGCCGCCGAAGCCGCCACCCGGACGATTGATTCCGCCGGCTCCGGCTCCAGCACCGGCGCCGCCAGGACGCTGGAAGCCGCCGGGGCGACCGCCGCCACCACCGGGACGAGCACCACCAGGGCGACCTGCACCTGCCGGACGCGGCCCACCAGGGCGAGGCGAACCGGGGCGCGGTGCCTGCGGGCGGGGGATATTGCCCGGCGTGGGCCGCTGACCCATGCCCTGCGAACTCGCGAACGGGTTGTTGCCGGGGCGAGGCGTGCCCGCGGGACGGTGACCCATACCCTGCGAGCTGGCGAACGGGTTGTTGCCAGGTCGAGGACCACCCGGTCGGGGTGCACCCGGTCGGGTCGAGGATGCGTCGCCCGGCTTCGACGCGGGCGACGCTTCCGCGGTCTTCGCGTCGGCGGGCTTCGCGTCGGCGGGCTTCTGGTCGGCGGGCTTCGTGTCGATGGGCTGCCCCTCGACCGGTTTCGCATCGACGGGCTTCGCATCGGCCTGCTGGGCCGGTGCGGGCTTCGGCGCGCCTGGCTTGGGCGCCGTGGCACCGGCCGGAACGGTCGCCGGCGTACCCGCCTGCTCGGATGCGGGGGTCGCGACCGGCTTCGACGGCGCAGGCGTCGACGACTGAGCGCCGTCCGCCTCCAGCGCCGCCCTCAGTTTGCGGGCGACCGGGGGCTCGATGCTCGATGACGGTCCCTTGACGAACTCGCCGAGTTCCTTGAGCTTCGCAAGTGCGACCTTGCTGTCGACGCCGAGCTCGCTCGCGATCTCGTGTACGCGTGGTTTTGCAGCCACAATTCTCCTGTTCGGGGCTTGCCCGAGCAGGGGCAAGCCTTAGTGGTGGACGGGTCTCATTTCGAGCCGCTCATCAGTTGTCCATTAGCCGTTCAGCCTGTTCTCTAGTGGCCGGGTGTCCAGAGGCTCTTCGACCCGAAGCGCACGCCCGAAGGCGCGCCGCCTGACCGCTTTCTCGAGACACTCGGAAGTCGGATGCAGCCACGCGCCCCTGCCGGGCATCCGGGCGGACTCGTCCACCACAAGCTGCGAATTCCGGGCGACAACCCTCAGAAGAGAGGATCGGGAAGCGCGAGAACGGCATCCGACGCACGTTCTCACGGCCACTATTCTACCCCCTAGACCAGTACGGCTCGGACCGACCCATCGTCGTTCAACATGACATCCGGCCGGAACCATCCCAGTTCGGCATGTTCTCGGCCGGAGCGCGCGATCTGTCATGTCGGCGGCGCGGTGGGGTGGTGCGGCCGCCTTTCGCCTGCGGTAGCACTGCGGCCGTGTCCGGGTGGACCGAGACGCTACGCAGCCGTGTCCGGCTGAATGTCGATCTTCGCACCAGTGAGTTTGGCCGCCAGGCGGGCATTCTGGCCCTCCTTGCCGATCGCGAGCGACAACTGGTAGTCCGGCACGAGCGCTCGAACGGCCTTCAGCGACTCGTCGACGACGAACGCCTTCGTCACCTTCGCAGGCGACAGTGCACTGGCCACGAAGGTCGCCAGGTCGGGCGAGTAGTCGACGATGTCGATCTTCTCGTTGTTCAGCTCGGCTGTGACGGCACGCACCCGCTGCCCCAGCTCGCCGATGCACGCACCCTTCGCGTTCACGCCCGGTTGGTTCGCACGAACCGCGATCTTCGTGCGATGCCCGGCCTCGCGGGCGAGCGACATGATCTCGACGACGCCATGCGCGATCTCGGGCACTTCGAGAGCGAACAGCTTGCGCACGAGCGCCGGGTGGGTGCGCGAGACGATGATCGAGGGCCCCTTGAGGCCCTTGGACACACTGGTCACGTAGACGCGGATGCGCGACCCGTGCGAGTACTCCTCCCCTGGCACCTGCTCCTCGGGTGGCAGGATCGCCTCGACCGTTCCCAGGTCGACGTGGATCATCCGCGGGTTCGGACCCTGCTGGATGACGCCGGCGACCACGTCTCCCTCGCGACCCTTGAACTCGCCCAGCACCGCGTCATCCTGAATGTCACGAAGTCGCTGATTGATCACCTGCTTCGCCGCGAACGCCGCGATGCGGCCGAAGTCGCTCGGGCTGTCTTCGGACTCTCCGACCACGTTGCCGTCGTCATCGAACTCGGGAACGTAGACGGTGACGTGGCCCGTCTTGCGGTCCAGGTGGACTCGGGCCGCGGGGGACGCCTCGCTGTGTCCCTGGCTGTGCCGGTGAGACGCCTGATCGGTGTGCTTCAGATATGCGGTCAGAATCGCCTGCTCGATGATCTCCACGAGTTCGTCGAACGGGATCTCCCGCTCGCGTTCCATCAGGCGCAAGACGCTGAGGTCGATGTCCACCTTCGGCCCCCTTTATTCAGTTCGAGGATGTGTTCACTTGGCCACGGATCGATCGTTGCGGAAGGCGCACGGTAGCGCGGCGATCACCACAAGATCAACGATTCAGCATACGGGAAAGCATTGCGGCAGGTACAGGCCACGGCGCCGCGCGGCACGCTTCAGGCGGCCCGTGCGGAGGAATTCGCAGCGCGGGCCGCCCAACCCATCCGGATCAACCGCGAAGCGACCACTCGGTGTCGGATGTGCGCAGTACCGCCGCAGCCAGGAAGGCGAGGCCGACGACCTCGAGGGCTCCTCCGGCCACCGCGAACCACTCTCCGCCGCCGACGATGTTGATCACATGTCCGACGGTCCACGCGATCACGAGCAGACCGGCCCACCACGGCACACCGCAGCGTCGGCCGCCGAGCACGACGGCGAGGCCCAACAGCAGGGTTCCTACCAGGTTGCCCGCCACGAACACGATGAACACGGGCATCGCGGCCGGGCTCCCCTGCGCGGCGTCGAGCACGGCACCTGCGGCCGCTCTCGGCAGGTCGGATCGGGCCAGTGCGAGAGAGTCGAAGTTCGTCATGCTGAGGCCGAAGTACGCGACGTACCCGGCGATCATGAGCACGGCGGCCCACAGCCCCAGCCTGGGCTTCGATGGCCGCAAGATGCGAAGCGCAGCGAGGATGCCGGGGACGGCCAGCAGGCATCCGACCAGCGCGAACACCGTGGCGAGCACCATCGACGACGCGTGCGAGGCGTAGAACTCGAGCGACTGCTCACCGGTCCCCCCGTCTCCGGCGTTGCCATCGGCTGCCACCGCATACGTCACGTTGCAGACCAATTGGCAGGCGAACGCGAGAGGCAACATGACGGCACCGGCCACTCGTCGGAAGCCGATGGTCGGATCGACACCGACATGCGTCTCAGGGCGCGCGGACACCACGGTCATAGCAACCTCCTTGATCTTCGGATGCCGATGCATCCGTTCGCCCACCACTGTCGCCGGGCTGTGCGCCCGGGCGGATCGGTACCAGCCCCTGAAGTGCCTGCGTGCTGGCACGGATGCCGATCCTCGCCCGCCCGCCCTATGGTTCTGTCATGGGGCAGGCGGCAGGAATGCCCGCAACGCAGCGGGAGCGGATGCGCGTGCCGTGGACGACGGTCACCGTGGCGCTCCTGGGCGCCGCAAGCCTTGTGTCGGTGGCGCTGCTGGTCGCCTGCGCCGGCCAGTGGCTGGAGCCGCCGGTCCAGGTGGCTGCGGTGCTCACCATCGCCGGGCTGCAGCTGGTTCTCGCGTTCATCGTCGCGAAGGGAGCGCCGGGCGACGTCACCGGACCGCTGCTCGCCTCGCTCGCGCTGATCCTGGTACTCACCAACTGCGTGCGTGGCGACGCTCTCAGCATGTTCGAGGGCGGCTGGATGCTCCTGTACCTGCCGCTTGCGCTGGTGCTGCTCGTCGTGCCTGCCGGGCAGCCGGCATCCGGTCTCTGGCGAGCGGTCGCCTGCGTGCTCTGCGGCGTCGTCGGAGCATTCATCGTCGGCAACGCGGTGCAGTCGACGGTAGCTCCCGAGTCGAACGAGCTGACCGTCGTCGGGTTCGTGCTGCTCGCGCTGTTCTTCGCGCTGCTCGTCACGTGCGCGCTCGCACCGTTCGTGCGCTATCGCCGCGCCGGAGAACTGGACCGGATCCGGCTGCGCTGGGTGCTCGTGGCCGGTCTGTCCCTTCCGCTCACGCTGCTGCTGTGCTGGGCGAGCTACTTGGCGTTCGGCGCTCCCGACCTCGTCGGCATCGGCCTGCTCGTCATGTTCCTCGGCATCCCGGCGGGCGCGACGATCGCCCTGACCCGGCCGCAGTTGTTCGACGTGGATCGAGCCACAGTCTCGGCCGTCACCGCATTGGTGCTGGTCGCCGTCGCGCTTCTCGGACTCAGCGTCGTCAGCGCAGCTGCGGGGATGAGCATGGACGAGTGGCCGGCCGTCGCAGTGGCGGTGGCGTCGTCGTCGACGGCAATCGCCTGCGTGGTCGCCTTCCCGTTCGCGCGGCGAGGTTTCGACCGCGTGCTGTACCCGGAGCGGGCGCGTAGCGTTGCGCAGCTGCGGCGGCTGTGTGCACGTGTCGATGCCGGCATGGAACGGCCAGAAGAAGTTCAGCCGGTGCTGCGTGAGAGCCTTCGCGACCCGGGCCTCGTCGTCGCCTACCGGCGATTCGCCGACCGGGCTCTCGTCGGACTCGACGGCCTGCAGCTGGGGTGCGTCATGTCGTTCACGCCGGTACGTCACCGAGGCGAGGAGATCGGAGCCATCGTGCCGTCTGACACACGTGCCAAGCGGCCGGCTGCAGCGATCGCCCGTGCGACGGCCCCGCTGCTCGACGCGGTGCGGCTGCGGTCGGAACTGGCCGCCGCGGCCGCCGAGGTGGAGGCATCCAGGGAACGGATGCTCCATGCCGGGTATGAAGAGCGCCGCCGACTGGAGCGCGACCTGCACGACGGCGCGCAGCAGCGACTCGTCGCGCTCGGAATGCAGCTGCGAGTGCTGCAACGCGGCGCCGGCCGGGACGATCCGATCGCGGCATCCCTAGACCACGCCGTCGCACAGCTCGGCACCGCCGTGGCCGAGCTGCGGCAGCTCGCACACGGTGTGCGGCCGAGCGCGCTCGACGACGGGCTTGCCGCGGCCCTGGCCGAGCTGGAACGGCATTCGCCGCAGAGAATCGAGCTCGACGTGCGTGCCAGGGAGCTGCCGGACGCCGTCGCCACCACCGCGTACTTCGTGGTGAACGAGGCGGTCGCAAACGCGCTGCGGCACGCCGAGGCCTCTCGCATCCGAGTGCTCGTGCTGCACGAGAAAGACGAACTGCTGGTGCGCGTGTCGGACGACGGCTGGGGCGGAGCCGCGCCACGCACCACGGGCGGTCTGGCCGGCCTCTCCGACCGTGTCGCCGCGCTCGGCGGCCGACTCGTCGTACGGTCGGCGGCGGGGAGGGGAACGATCGTGGAGGCGAGTATGCCGTGCGGGTCGTGATCGGTGAGGACTCCGCATTGTTCCGCGAGGGGATGGTGGCACTGCTGCAGTCGGCGGGCCATGATGTCGTCGGGCGCGCCGCGACCGGACCGGACGCCGTCGCCCAGGTGCGTGCACATCGACCGGATGTCGCGGTGCTCGACATCCGCATGCCCCACGACGACGAGGGGATCGTCGCGGCGCTCCAGATCCGGGAGTCGGATCCGCCTACGCCGGTGATGCTGCTCTCGCAGCACATCGAGACCCGACGCACCGTCGAGCTCGTCGCTTCCGGCTCGATCGGCTATCTATTGAAAGACCGCGTGCTCGACGTCGACGAGTTCCTGCTCTCTCTGGAACGGGTCGCCGGAGGCGGCACCGCCATGGATCCGGATGTCGTGACGCGGCTGCTCGGGATTGCACGCGCGGCATCCGTGCTCGATGCGCTGACCCCCCGCGAGCTCGACGTGCTGAGACTCATGGCCGAAGGCTGGTCGAACGCGGCGATCGGCGCTCGACTGTTCCTCTCCGAGCGCACCGTTGAGACGCACATCGGCTCGGTCTTCGCCAAGCTCCCGCTCGAGGACTCTCCTGACGGCAACCGCCGGGTGCGCGCCATCCTCGCGTATCTCGAGGCGCGGGCCGTCCGACCCGGCGCGCGGTAGGAACACGCGTGCCGGCGGGCAGCCCGCCGTCTCACGGCGGTGTCAGAGGGCCGAGGGGAGGGCGTTCAGTGCGCGGATCAGCCGGAACAGGTCGCCGACGCGGTGCTGGTCCAGTCGCAGCACCAGCCGCGGCAGGTCGAGACGGTCGTCGTCGGCCCGCTCGGCCCGCAGCGGGGCCGTGCGTACGATGCCGCCGTCTGCGGCGAGCTCGCCGAACCGCTCGTTGAGGAAGGCGATCTGGGCATCCGTCGGCTCCGTCTTGAGCCGTAGCACGAGCCGACGCCCTACCCATCGCAGCGAGTCGTAGTTGCGCCAGAATCCGGTGATCTCCCCGACCGCGGCATCCACCGAATCGGTGACCAGCACGCGGTCGAAGTCGTCCGGCGAGATGACGCCGGTGGGAATCAACTGCTCGTCGACGAACCGCCTCAGGCCCGCCCAGAATGTGCCGCCAGGGGCGTCGAGCAGCACGATCGGCACCGGCTCGGCCTTGCCGGTCTGCTGCAGCGTCAGCAGTTCGAACATCTCGTCAAGGGTGCCGAACCCACCGGGCAGGCAGATGAACCCGCGAGACTCCTTCACCAGCATGAGCTTGCGGGTGAAGAAGTATTTCATCGTCACGACGTTCGGCTCGTCCTGCACGGCCGTCTCAGGATGCTCCTCGAACGGCAGTCGGATCGATACGCCGATGGATCGGCCCGGCCCCGCACCCTCGACTGCCGCCTGCATGATGCCGGGGCCGGCGCCGGTCACGGCCATCCATCCGCGTTCGGCGAGCGCAGCCGCGACCTCCGTCGTCTGGCGGTAGAGCGCATCCTGCTGGCGGGTGCGGGCTGATCCGAAGATCGTCACCTTGGGCACGTCGACGTAGGGCGCGAACAGGCGGAACGCCGCGCGCATCTCCTCCAGCGAGGCCGAGGCGATCTTCAGGTCGAGACGACCCGGCTCGTCCATGCCGAGCCCGACGCCGGTCGCCAGGATGCGCACGACGAGGTCTGCATCCTCCTCGATTCCTGCAGCAGAGGCCGCCGCTCGCAGCTCGTCCGCGATGGCCGGCGGGAGCGCGTCGAAGGCAGTGTCCGGCATGGGCTCAGGCGGCGTTCCCGGCGAGCGTTGCCGCGACGTCGGCAACGGCGACCTTGCTCCGATCTCCGCTTCGGCGATCCCACACCTCGACGATGCCGTCAGCGGCATCGCGGCCCACGATCACGATGCGCGGCACGCCGATCAGTTCGGCGTCGCCGAACTTCACACCGGGAGACACCTTGGGCCGGTCGTCGTAGAGCACGTCGAGCCCGGATGCCTCGAGGGAGGCGACGACGCCCTCGGCGATCTCGTACACGGCCGCGTCCTTGCCTGTGGCCACGACGTGCACGTCGAACGGTGCGACCGACTCGGGCCAGATCAGCCCCTTGTCGTCGTTGTTCTCCTCGGCGATGATCGCCAGAATGCGTGTGACGCCGATGCCGTACGACCCCATCGTGACGGTGACGAGCTTGCCGCTCTCGTCGAGCACCCTGAGCCCGAGCGCGTCTGCGTACTTGCGGCCGAGCTGGAACACGTGCCCGATCTCCATGCCGCGGGCCAGTTCAACCGGCCCGGAGCCATCGGGTGCGGGGTCGCCCGGCAGCACCTCGGCGACCTCCACGGTGCCGTCCCAGGAGAAGTCGCGGCCCGCCACGAGGCCGAGGACGTGCTTGCCCTGAAGGTTCGCGCCGGTGACCCAGCCTGTGCCGTCGACCACACGCGGGTCGACGAAGTAGCGGATCCCGGTTCGCGACTTCTCGCCCAGCACCGGCCCCTCCGGCGACCACGGACCGATGTAGCCCTTCACGAGACCCGGATGCCTCGCGAAGTCCGCCTCCGTCGCGGGTTCCACCTCGGCGGGCGCGAAGGCGACCTCGGCACGTTTCATGTCGACCTCGCGGTTGCCCGGCAGGCCGACGACCACGACCTCGCGGGTTCCGTCGAGGTGGTCGAGCGCCAGCACCACGTTCTTCAGCGTGTCGGCCGCCGTCCATGCCCGGCCGTCCGGCCGGGGGTGCTTCTCATTCGCGATGGCGACGAGCGATGAGATGGTAGGCGTGTTCGGGGTGTCCACGACCTCTTGCGGGGTGAGCTTCTCGTACGAGCGCATCGCGGGCGCGAGCGTTGTGAACGCCTCGACGTTCGCCGCGTATCCGCCCTGCGACTGAACGAAGGTGTCCTCGCCGACGGGTGTGGGGTGCAGGAACTCCTCGCTCCGGGACCCGCCCATCGCACCGGCATCGGCCTGCACGATCACATACGACAGTCCGAGCCGGGTGAAGATGCGCTCGTACGCTGCCCGTTGCGCCTCGTACGAGGCGTCGAGGCCGGCATCCGTGTAGTCGAAGGAGTAGGCATCCTTCATGGTGAACTCGCGGCCGCGCAGCAGGCCGGCGCGGGGGCGGGCCTCGTCTCGGTACTTGTCCTGGATCTGGTAGATCGTGAACGGCAGGTCTTTGTACGACGAGTAGAGGTCTTTCACGAGCAGCGTGAACGCCTCCTCGTGCGTCGGAGCGAGCAGGTAGTCGCCGCCCTTGCGGTCTTGCAGACGGAACAGCAGGTCGCCGTACTCCTCCCAGCGCCCGGTGGCCTCATATGCCTCGCGCGGCATGAGCGCGGGGAAGTGCACCTCCTGCGCTCCGGCGACCGTCATCTCATCGCGGATGATCCGCTCGATCTTCGCCTTCACCCGGAGCCCGAGCGGCAGCCAGGCGAAGATGCCGGAGGCCTGACGCCGGATGTAGCCGGCGCGCACGAGCAGCTTGTGGCTCGCGACCTCGGCATCGGCGGGGTCTTCGCGGAGCGTGCGGAGGAAGAAGTTCGACAGACGGGTGACCACGGCTCAAGTCTAGGGTTGCTCTCGTGCCCCTCCGCCGCGCCCGCCTGACGCCCTCCACGGCTCAGAGCGAGCTGGCCGAGTCGCTGGCTGCGTTACGCGTGAAGCTCGACGTGCCGCAGGGTTTTCCGCCTGACGTGATGGCCGAGGCGGATGCCGCGAAGCCGACGCCGCCCACACTCGACCTTCGCGACGTCCCGTTCGCCACCCTCGACCCGGCTGGTTCGAGGGATCTCGACCAGGCCTTCCACCTCGAGCGGGCCGGATCGGGGTGGCGCGTGCGGTACGCGATCGCCGACGTACCGGGCTTCGTCGCGCCAGGCGGCGCAGTGGATGCCGAAGCGCGCAGACGTGGGCAGACCCTGTACGCCGCGGACGGCGCCGTGCCGTTGCATCCCCCGGTCATCGGCGAGCAGAAGGCGTCCCTGCTCCCCGGTGAAGACCGGCCGGCCTACGTGTGGACGTTCGACCTCGACGACGCAGGAGCGGAGACGTCGCACCGGGTGGAGCGCGCCCTGGTGCGCTCGCGCGTGCAGCTCGACTACGTCTCGACGCAGGCAGCGCTCGATGCGCACGATCCTGATTCGCCAGCCGCACTGCTTCCCGAGGTCGGCAGGGCGCGCCTCGAGCAGGAACGCCTGCGCGGCGGCGCGAGCCTCAATCTCCCCGACGAGGAGATCGTGCGGGATGCCTCTGGAGCGTACCGGGTGGAGCGTCGCCGCCCGCTGCCGCTCGAGGACTGGAACGCCCAGTTGTCGCTGCTGACCGGCATGGCTGCGGCGCGGATGATGCTGGAAGCGGGGGTGGGCATCCTGCGCACGATGCCCGCGGCGGATGCCGCCGCCGGCGCCACGTTCCGGCTCAGGACGGTCGCGCTCAGGTTGCCGTGGCTTTCGAGCGCGACATACGGCGACTATCTGCGCAGCCTCGACCGGGATGATCCGCAGACGCTCGCCGTTCTGCAGGCGGCGGCCTCCCTGTTCCGCGGTGCGGGTTATGTCGCGTTCGACGGAACACCGCCCGCGGAAAGTGTGCAGGCGGCCGTCGCATCCCCGTACGCACACGTCACGGCACCGCTGCGCCGGCTCGTGGACCGCTGGGGCCTCCTCGTCTGCGAGTGCTCGTTCACGGGGCGGCCTGTTCCGGACTGGGTGCGCGAGAGCCTCGCCTCGGTTCCCGGGCTCATGCGGTCGTCGACGGAGCACGCATCCCGCCTGTCGTCCGGATCGATCAACCGGGTGGAGGCTGCGATGCTGCGCGACCGGGTCGGCGAGCGCTTCACCGCGTGGGTGCTCGAGGTGTACGAGGGACGAGCACGACTTCAGCTGAACGACCCGATCGTGACGGCATCGTGCCGGGTCTCCGGCGCTGTGCCGGCCGGGACGACGATCGAGGTGCTGCTGCAGGGGGCGGACATCGCGACCGGCAGCGTGCAGCTGGTGCCCGTCGACGAGGCCGCGCGGGCGCCCGAAACCGAAATGCATCCTGCTGCGCACCAGAGGGCGGCGTCATGACGACGGTTCTGCTGACCGGCTTCGAGCCGTTCGGGTCAGATGCCGTCAACCCTTCGGGCGATGCCGTTCGGCTGGTCGCCTCGCGGTGGGCGGGCCGTGGAACCGGTGTTCGACTCGTGACCGACGTACTGCCGGTCACGTTCGCCGGCTCCGCACAGCGGCTGCACGAGCTGATCGACGAACACGACCCCGACGTCGTGCTCGCCACCGGTCTCGCCGGCGGCCGCTCGCGAGTCTCGGTGGAACGCGTCGGCGTGAACCTGATGGATGCCCGCATCCCCGACAGCGACGGCCAGCAACCGGTCGACCTGCCGTCGCTGCCGGGCGCCGGCGCAGCCGTGTTCGCGTCGCTGCCGGTCAAGGCGATCATGCGGGATGTCGCGGTCGCAGGCATTCCGGTCGAGCTCTCGCTCACGGCCGGATCGTTCGTGTGCAACCACGTGCTCGTGCACGCGGCGGAATGGGCGCGGCGTTCGGCTCGCCGAGCCGGGTTCATCCATGTGCCGTGGGCGACCGGTCAGGCGCCGAACAGCGAGCCGGAGCTTTCGCTGGAGCAACTGGCGCAAGCCTTCGAGATCGCGATCCGCACCACGATCGACACCGAGCGGGACATCGACGCGGTGGGCGGCGCGCTGCACTAGGACTGCCCGTCCCCAGCCTGCAGCGGCGACGATCGCTCCACAGGCAAGCACCCGGCACAAATGGTATCACAAGCGATACCATATGGTCATGGCCATGACACTGCGACTCACCGATGACGAGACCGACGCTTTGCGAGCGCGCGCCCTGCGAGAAGGTCGTTCGATGCAGGAGGTGGCGCGCGATGCGGTACGCCAGTACATCGAGACCACGAGCAAACGCGAACTGCTCGACCGGGCGATAGAGGCCACCGTGGAACACTACGGTGAGGCGTTGCGGCGGTTGGGCGACGAGGAATGATCTACCTCGACCTCGACGATCTGCTGCATGTGGCGGCGATCATTCTGGCGGGTGAGCCTCCCGTGCGCGACCTCGGCCTCTTGGGGTCCGCGCTGTCGAGGCCCGCCGCGAGCTACTTCGGCGACGAGCTCTATCCGACGATCTCCCTCAAGGCCGCAGCGCTGATGCACTCGATCGCGAAGAATCATGCCCTCGTCGACGGGAACAAACGGCTCGCCCTGAGCGCGATGCACTCGTTCCTCTGGATGAACGGCCACCGTCTCACGATGACGAACGAGGAGGCATTCGTCTTCACCAAGCACGTGGCATCGGGAGAGCTCGATGCCGTCGAAGACATCGCGGCCGAGATCGAGGCCCATCTGGCCGGACGGTGATGTGGGGGAACGCGGGTTTCGTTCCCTAACGCACGGCCGTCCGTCGCTTCGCGACGCGACGGAGCCGGCGTCGGGGGTCCAACCTCAGCCGGCGATAAGCGGTCAGTGGCCGACCGTGACCGACGGTTCGCCGACGGGGGCCGCCGCACCCATCTCCTCGGCGATGCGGTTCGCCTCGGCGATCAGCGTTTCGACGATCTCCGACTCCGGCACGGTCTTGATGACCTCGCCCTTGACGAAGATCTGGCCCTTGCCGTTGCCGGAGGCCACGCCGAGGTCCGCCTCGCGCGCCTCGCCGGGGCCGTTCACGACGCATCCCATCACGGCGACGCGCAGCGGGACGCTCATTCCCTGCAGCCCTTCGGTGACGCTGTCGGCGAGTGTGTAGACATCCACCTGGGCGCGTCCGCACGAGGGACATGAGACGATCTCGAGCTTGCGCTCTCGCAGGTTCAGCGACTGCAGGATCTGCAGTCCGACCTTTACCTCCTCGACGGGGGGCGCGGAGAGCGAGACCCGGATCGTATCGCCGATGCCATCGGCGAGCAGGATGCCGAACGCGGTCGCGGACTTGATCGTGCCCTGGAACGCCGGCCCGGCCTCCGTGACGCCGAGGTGCAGCGGCCAGTCGCCGCGTTCGGCGAGCAGACGGTACGCCTTCACCATCACGATCGGATCGTTGTGCTTGACCGAGATCTTGAAGTCGTGGAAGTCGTGCTCCTCGAACAGGCTCGCCTCCCACACCGCGGACTCGACGAGCGCCTCGGCCGTCGGCTTGCCGTACTTCTGCAGGATGCTCGGCTCCAGCGACCCCGCGTTCACGCCGATGCGCAGCGAGACGCCCGCCTCCTTCGCCCGGCGTGCGATCTCGCCGACCTGGTCGTCGAACTTGCGGATGTTGCCCGGGTTGACGCGCACGGCCGCGCAACCGGCGTCGATCGCGGCGTACACGTAGTTCGGCTGGAAATGGATGTCGGCGATCACCGGGATCTGCGACTTCTTCGCGATGATCGGCAGCGCCTCCGCGTCGTCGCGACTCGGCACCGCCACGCGCACGATGTCGCATCCGGATGCCGTCAGCTCCGCGATCTGCTGCAGGGTCGCGTTGATGTTCGTGGTCGGTGTGGTGCACATCGACTGCACGCTGATCGGAGCGTCTCCACCGACGAGCACTTTGCCCACCCGGATCTGCCGCGACTTGCGGCGCGGGTGGAGCACTTCGGGGACCTTCGGCATACCGAGATTCACTGCTGGCACGGGCCTCAGTCTAGGTCGCGGGGCGCATCGCATCCTGGCTGTTCGACCCGGGCAGCGAGGGCCCGCCTGCCACTGGTGAGACTAGGCGTAGGCGACCCGCTGTGCGGCCTCCCCGTCGAGATCCGCGATGGTCGCGTTCGTGCCTGCCGAGGCGAACGCGAGCGCACGGGCGTGCCCGATACCGCTCGCTCCGCCAGTGATCGGGGCCGTGCGCCCGGAGAGCTCCGCCGTCGTCCGCCCTTCCGGCACCGCAATCGCCCCCTCTGGCACCGCCGTCGGCACCACAGGGGCATCGTCGCCCCAGGTCGCACGGAGTCAACGACGACGCACCGAGCGGCGATCTCAGCCCGGTAACGTGACCGGCTTGACGATGTCGGCGTAGGCGAGCAGCAGACTCATGGCGCCGAGCACGACGATGACCGCGTAGGTGAGCGGCATGAGCCTGGCCATGTCGACCGGCTTCGGCGCGCTCGCGCGCCGGGTGGCCTTGAACCAGCCGCGCTTGATCCACTCCCAGACGGCGCCTGCGATGTGCCCGCCGTCGAGTGGCAGCAACGGGATCATGTTGAAGACGAACAGCGCGAGATTGAGCGAGGCGAGCAGGCTCAGCATGAGCTGGATCTTCGACAGGAACGCGTACGAGGAGCTGTCCGCTATCTCGCCGGCCATGCGCCCGACGCCGATGATGCCAACGGGACTGGATGCCGACCGTTCGCCGGAACCGAACGCCGCATTCCAGATGCCCACCATGCGCTCAGGCAGGTTCACGAACACTCCGGCGACCTGACCCAGCTGCTGGCCCGTGGCCGAAAGCGCGGTGCCGAACGACTGCGGCTGGAACACATTCGTCGGCACGATGCCGACCATGCCCACATCCTTGGTGACCGCGCGACCCGTCTTCTGATCGGTGATCACATCCTGCGTCTTCTTCGGCGTGACCTGAAGGGTCATCTCCTTGCCGCCGCGCTCGACGACGACGGGCATCGTGCGTCCCGCCGAGTTCTGGATCTTCGACGCCAACTGGTCCCAGCCGGTGATCGCCGTACCGCCGACCGATACGATCCGGTCCCCGGGTTTCAGACCGGCAGCTGCCGCAGGCGATGAGGGATCGGACGCCGAGCACGTCGTGGACGTTGAGGATGCAGGCTTCAGACACTCTGAAACGGTCTGCAGAGTGGTACTGGGGCCTGGCACCCCGATGCCGCACAGCATGATCACGATGAGCACGCAAGCGATCACGAGATTCATGAACGGGCCGGCCAGCATCACGATGATGCGCTTGAACGGGTGAAGCAGGTAGAAGGCGCGGTGCTCCTCGCCCTGCGGGATGGTCTCGGCGCTCGCCTGCCTGGCCTCCTCGGCCATGGTGCCGAGCACGCTCCGGCGCTGCTG
Source organism: Humibacter antri (assembly GCF_054777235.1). Taxonomy (NCBI): domain Bacteria; kingdom Bacillati; phylum Actinomycetota; class Actinomycetes; order Micrococcales; family Microbacteriaceae; genus Humibacter; species Humibacter antri. Next base: position 46,302 of record NZ_BAAHAW010000035.1, read on the forward strand.
CGCGCGCTCCTCGGCCGGAGCGCCGATGGCACCGTCGGTGAGCACAAGGGAGTTGTAGAAGCCGGTGGATGCATCCCGCGGCGCTTCTCCCGGATGCTTCGGCGGGAACATCCCGATCATCGCGATGTAGCCGCCGAGCGGAAGCATCTTGACGCCGTACTCGGTCTCGCCCCTCCGGAACGAGAACACGGTCTTGCCGAAGCCGATCATGTACTGCGTGACTTTGACGCCGAACGCCTTGGCGGCCGTGAGGTGTCCGAGCTCGTGCAGCGCGATCGAGACGGCGAGGCCGACCACGAAGATCAGCACGCCGACGAGGAAGGGCAGCACGGACGTCATGTATGAAATGGTATCCACGCGGTCCTGGGCGACGACCGCGAGGATGCCCGTCCAGGCACTCCCATTCACGCTTCGCCGTGACCTCCCTGCGACTCCTCACGAAACGCATAGCCGCGCCACGTTAGGGTGGGATGCGCCACCGCCCGCCGCGCTCCGCCTGCGCGTCGCTGGGCTGTCGAGGCGCTTCATGATCCCCTGACGATGAGGACGGCAGATGGCTACTGGCCGCGGTGCGAACGGTCCGAGCAAGAAAGATCGCCGAGAGGCAGCGCGAGAACACGCGAGGCTGATGCGCGAGGAGGCCGCGAGGAAGGCGCGCCGTCGCCGGTGGTGGATCCAGGGTTCCGTCGGCGTCGTCATCGTGGCGGTGCTGGCCGTCGTCGCACTCGTGATCGTCAACTCGATTCCGCAGGGGCAGACATCCGCCGGACCGAAGAACATGGTCAGCGACGGCATCGTGCTCACCTCCTCGACGAAGGCGGTGCGCACGCCCGCGTTGCAGGCCGGCGAGAAGCCGACTCCGACGACGCAGTCCGACACGTCGAAGAAGGCGTACATCACCATCTACGAAGACCTGCAGTGCCCGTACTGCCAGCAGTTCGAGCAGACGAACATGACGCAGATCAAGCAGTGGCTCGACTCCGGGCTCGCGCAGTTGGAGATCCACCCGCTGAATTACCTCGCCTCGGCAGGCAACGGCGGATACCCGCTCCGCGCAGGCAACGCCGTCTCGTGCGTCGCCAACTACGAGCCGGACAAGTTCCTCACCGTGAACTCGGCGCTCTACGCCAAGCAGCCGAAGGAGAACACAGGTGGACTGCCGAATTCCACGATCCTGTCCATTCTCAAGAGTGCCGGCGTGAGCTCCAGCGACATCACGAAGTGCGTGAACAACACCCGGTTCTCGGACTGGCTGAACGCCGCCACCAAGCGTGCGACCACGCAAAAGCTGCCCAATTCCAGCGTCACGACGTTCAACGGCACCCCGACAGTGATCGTCAACGGCAAGCAGTACCAGGGGTCGCTGACAGATGCGGCCGCCTTCGCCGCATTCGTGCAATCCACCGTGGGGTCCGCGTCGACCTCCACGCCGACGCCTACTCCGACGGCGACGAAGTAGGCGATCCGGGCGGCAGGCCCAGGTCTGCCGCCATGGCGGCGATCAGCGCCTCGGTGTAGACATCGATGTCGCCGACGGCGCCCTCGTAGTGACCGAACAACTCGAACCAGACATGCCCGAAGAGTTGTGACCACACCCGAACGGCGGCGTCGGACGGCCGGTGCTGTGAGGCACCCTCCTCCTCCAGGAGACCCTCGATCAGTACGAGCGACGCAGGCGAACCGTCGGGCGCCGACACCTGAGCGGTGTCGGTGATCGACGGACCCCAGTCCTGGTCGCCATAGGCGAGCGCGTACTCGTGCGGGTTGCGCTTCGCCCAGTCCATCGTGCTCCGCACGATCGCGGCGAGCCGTTCGGCCACGTCGGCACGCGCGACGGATGCCTCCGCCCGTTCGACGTACTCGTCCAGCGCCAGTCGCACGCGAAGCGCGAGGTCCGCCAGAAGCGCGTCCCGACTCGGGTAATGGCGGTAGAGCGCGGAGCTGACCACACCGAGGCGACGAGCGATGGACCGAAGAGAGACCCCTTCGGCCCCGTCGATCGCCAGGGCGACGGCCGCCGCATCGAGCACTTGCCCCCGCGAGATCACCGGCCTCCGTCCGCGATGGACTGACCCGTCTGTCACCCCTTCATTCTGCCATCGCACCGATTGGAATTAGTGAGCACCGCTCTTGAACGGTACTCGGTGCTGCCCTAGATTGACCGGGAGCGACGCTTGCAGGTGTCTTCGCCCCGGTGTCGGCGCGTCTGGGTTCTCGACGCGGCACCCCGCGATACGACCGCCCACCCGAGGAAAGCTGAGGACAGATGACGACGCGGCTGGTGCTCGGCGCTGGACTGATCGGTTCGGCACTCACCGCGAACCTTCTCACGCGAGGCGATCAGGTCCGTCTCGCCACCCGCAGCGGGACCAGCATCGATGGCGCACAACCGATGCGCCTGACGGCTTCGGACGTGGATGCTGTGAGCCGCGCGGCCGAAGGGTGCGAGACGATCTTCGTGGCGACGAATCCGGCGTACACGACATGGCCGAAGGACTGGCCGCCGATCTTCGAGGCCGCGATCGCCGCAGCCGAGCGCAGCGGAGCTTCGCTCGTCATCATGGGCAACTTGTATCCGTACGGGAGACCGAACGGTCACATGGACGAACACACGCCCGAACTCACGACCGAGACGAAGGGACTCGTGCGCAAGGCCGGCTGGGAGGCCGTGCTCCGTGCCACCCGGGAAGGACGCATCCGCGGGGTCGAGGTGCGCGCCAGCGACTACTTCGGCCCGGGCGCGGCAGGAACCGCACATCTCGGACGCTCGTTCTTCAGACGAATTCTGAGCTCCAGAACGGCTCGCGGCGTCGGAAGTGCGGAGATCGACCACAGCTGGTCGTACCTGCCCGACATCGCGGCCACTCTCGCCGCAGCAGCAGACTGGGCAGGCGAATGGGGACGGCTCTGGCATGTGCCGAGCGGTGCCCCGCACGCACGGGCCGAGATCGCCGCTGAGCTGAACGCGATGTACGGCACGACCGGCGAAGCCGCTGCTTTCCCGCAGTGGATGCTGCGTTCGCTCGCCCCGATGAGCCCGATGGTGCGCGAGATCGTCGCGTCGAGCTACCAGTTCACGGCACCATTCGTGATCGAGGCGACGGAGACCTCAAGGCTCCTCCAGGTCGAGGCGACGCCATGGTACGAGGCGCTGTCCGGCACAGCGGAGGCGTATCGGGCCGAACTCTGAGTGCGGGTAAGCGGCCGTCCCGGTACGCGGCTCAGCGCGATGCGATCACCGAGTCGGCGCGTTCTCGTGCCCAGCGCTCCGCCTCGATGAGCGCCTGCAGGTCGACGACGTCCGGCGGCTCATGCAGACCGACGACGCGTTCGATCGTGTCGACGATGCCCAGGAAGCCGAGCCGGCCGGCGTGGAACGCGGCGACCGCCTGCTCGTTGGCGGCGTTGAACACGCACGGGAAGGTGCCTGATGCCCGGCCGACCCGCTTGGCGAGGGCGAGAGCGGGGAAGGCATCCTCGTCGACGGGCTCGAACGTCCACTGACCGGCCCTCGTGAAGTCCAGCGGTGTGCCGACGCCGGAGACCCGATGCGGCCAATCGAGGCCGAGCGAGATGGGCAATCGCATGTCGGGTGGGGAAGCCTGGGCGATGGTCGAGCCGTCCACGAACTCCACCATGGAGTGCACGATCGACTGCGGATGCACCACCACGTCGATGCGCTCGTACGGCACACCGAACAGCAGGTGCGCCTCGATCACTTCCAGGCCCTTGTTCACGAGCGTCGCGGAGTTGGTCGTGACGACCAGGCCCATGTTCCAGGTCGGGTGGGCGAGCGCCTGACGAGGGGTGACATCCACCAGCTCGGCGCGGCTGCGCCCGCGGAACGGACCGCCGGATGCCGTGACCACCAGCCGACGAACCTCGCCCTTCTCCCCCGCCCGCAGCGCCTGTGCGATCGCGGAGTGCTCGGAGTCGACCGGAACGATCTGCCCTGGCCGAGCACGCGAGGTGACCAGCTCGCCGCCGACGATCAGCGACTCCTTGTTCGCGAGTGCGAGCGTCGTACCGGTCTCGAGAGCGGCGAGCGTGGGACCGAGTCCGACCGAGCCTGTGATGCCGTTGAGCACCACGTCGGCCTCGACGTCGCGCACGAGCCGCTCAGCGTCGGCAGCGCCGAGCGCCGTGCTCTCCACGTCGAACTCGTCGGCCTGCGCCGCCAGCGCATCGCGATTGCTGCCGGCCGCCAACCCCACGACTTCGAACCGGTCGGGATTGCGACGGATGACGTCGAGCGCCTGGGTTCCGATCGAGCCGGTCGATCCCAGTATCAGTACCCTGCGCATCCGCTCATCGTAGCTGCGGCGAATCGCGCGCCGGCGTTCCTCAGAACCATTCGCTTCAGTCGTCAGTGTTCGCGCTGCGCACTCGACTGACTCCATCAGCTCGGCAAAGCACACGAGCGTGCTCTGCTCTCGCTTCAGTCGTCAGTGTTCGCGCTGCGCACTCGACTGACTCCATCAGCTCGGCAGAGCACACGAGCGTGCTCTGCTCTCGCTTCAGTCGTCAGTGCTGCACGTGCAGGATGTCGACGACGAAGACGAGCGTGTCGGTTCCCTTGATGCCGGCCTGGGCATTGCCCTGCGTGCCGTACCCGTCGGCGGGCGGGATCACGACGAGCACCTGCGACCCCACAGTCTGACCGGTGAGCGCCTTGGTGAAGCCGGGGACGAATCCGTTCGCGGCGTTCGTATACGGTGAGCGGCCCCAGCTCTGGTCGAACACCTTGCCGGTGCGCCAGTTCACGCCCTGGTACTGGATCGTGACGGTGTCGGAGGCGGCGACGGTTGCGCCGTGGCCCTTCTTGAGCACCTCGATCTTCGTCTCGGTCGGCGGCGTGAGGCTCTTCGGGATGGTGACCGTCGGTTTGCCGTCTGAGGCGAGCTTCACCGTGGGAAAGCCGGCCTGGGCGGGCTGCGGCGTTCCATTCGCCTTCGTCGGCACCGTGTCGAGGATGTCGACGACGAACACGACGGTGTCGGTGCTCTTCAGGCTGCCGACCGTTGAGGGGTCGGCGCCGCCCCACGCGGCCTTGGCCGTCGTCGTCGTGACCAAGCGCGAGCCGACCGGTGCGCACTCGACGGCCTGCGTCAGGCCCGGGATCATCGTCGAGTCGCCCACCGTGATCGGAATGGTCGCGCTTCCCGCGTAGCCGTTGCTCGTCAGCTTGGAGCCGCTGGTGCCGTTGTAGGCGACAAGGGCCACGTCGACCGTGGAACCCTTCGTCGCTTCGACACCATCGCCCTTGGTCACGTAGCTGCGCTGCGTGTCTGTGGCCTTCAGAGGCTTGGCGAACGCGACGGTCGGCTCGGCGCCCTTGCCTCCGGTGACCTTGACCGCGTTCGAGACACTGCCGGACGAGGGTGCGCTGCACGCCTTCGACGCTGAGCCCGCGGATGCCGACGACGAGCTTCCTGCGGCCCCTGCACTCGTGCATCCGGCGAGGAGCAGGGCTGCGGCGGACACGGCGAGAACGGCGGGGATCTTCAGGCGCACGACAAAGCTTTCTGAAAGGGGACGGGGGCACCCCAGTGTGCACCACACGCCTCTGCCTGCGCTGGGAGGTCGGGCGTCGAGCGGCGCTATCTGCTGTAGTCGCCACCGTACGATGGTGGGATGCCTCGCGAATTCTCCGTGCCGCAGCACCGTGCCATCGTGACCCCGCTCCCCGGACCTCGGTCCGTGGAGCTGCAGAGCCGCCGCGAGGCATCCGTCTCGCGTGGCGCGGGCACGCTCGCGAACATCTACATGGATCACGCCTCGGGCGCGATCCTCGTGGACGTCGACGGCAACCGGCTCATCGACCTCGGTTGCGGCATCGGCGTGACGACCATCGGCCACGCGCATCCTGCCGTCGCCGCTGCCGCGTTCGAGCAGGCGAACAAGCTCACCCACACGCTCTTCACTGTCACGCCCTACGAGAACTACGTGGGAGTCGCGGAGAAGCTTGCACAGGTGACGCCCGGCGACTTCGAGAAGCACTCGATCCTGGTGAACTCCGGCGCAGAAGCGGTGGAGAACGCGGTGAAGATCGCCCGCAAGTACACGGGACGCCGCGCGATCGTCTCGCTCGAGCACGCGTTCCACGGTCGCACGAACCTCACGATGGCGATGACATACAGGCCCTGGCCGGAGCGCGTCGGAATGGGCCCGTTCCCCGGTGAGCTGTACAGCGTGCCCGGCAGTTATCCGTTCAAGGACGGCCTGAGCGGCGACGAGGCCGCCGAGCGCACCATCGACTACATCGAGACCCACATCGGGGCGAGCGAGATCGCCGCGTTCTTCGCCGAGCCGATCCAGGGCGACGGCGGAATCGTCATCCCGGCCGACGGATACCTGAACCGCATCGCCGAGTACTGCCATGAGAACGGCATCGTGTTCGTGGCCGACGAGATCCAGGCAGGCATGGCCCGCACCGGCGCCTGGTACTCGATCGAGCACTTCGGCGTGGTCCCCGACCTCGTGACGAGCGCGAAGGGCATCGCCGGCGGCTTCCCGCTCGCCGCCGTGACCGGACGCGCGGAGATCATGGATGCGGTGCAACCAGGCGGGATCGGCGGTACGTTCGGCGGCAACCCGGTCTCGACCGCCGCAGCGCTCGCCACTTTCGAGGTGATCGAGAGCGAAGATCTCATCACCGAGGCGCAGCGCGTGGAGCGCGCTCTGCAGGCGCGCATCGGCGGCTGGGCCGAGCGGTTCGGCGTGGTCGGCGAGGTGCGCGGCAAGGGCGCCATGTGGGGCGTCGAACTGGTGGTGCCGGGAACGCGGCGTCCGAATCCGGAGGCGCTCACGGGCATCCTTCGTCACGCAACGAGCAACGGTGTGATCGTGCTCGATTCCGGCAGCTGGGACAGCGTGCTGCGCATCATGCCCTCGCTCGTGATCAGCGAGGAACTGATCGACGACGCGGCGAGCGTGATCGAGGTCGCACTCGCGGCGCAGTCCGCCTGAGGCGACGGCCTCCGACAGGCGGGCGCTGCCGGCCACCGGCCGACGGGAAAGTCGGATTTGCGTCGGCGCAGGGGTCGAGTCATGCCACCTGCAAGCGCTCGCCCTTCGACCGCATGGTGTGCGGCGAATCGGCGTGCGGCATGCGCACGGATCCCGGTGCGCCCGTCGACGAGCCGGCTTCGCGTCTACGCGCAGTGAGATCGATGGGCTCGCCCGTTGTCGCCTCCCGAGTCAGCACAGCTGACTCGGCGCTGGGGTCGCGGCGAAGGCCCACCGGGCCTTCGCTCCAAGCTCCACCGCGCAGTTCAACATCAGTCTCGCGCATCAGCTGACGCAGCGTGATGCCCAGCACGACGCACACGGTCTGGATGATCTCACTGGAGGGCTCCTTGCGGCCGCGCTCGATCTCCGAGAGGTAAGGCAGCGAGATGGCGGAGGCCTGAGACATCTGGCGCAACGTCATCCCCTTGGCGAGTCGCAACCGGCGGATCGCCGACCCGACGGCATGTCTGAGCAGCATCTGCCTTCCTCTCTCGTGGGTTCTCTCAGGGTACGCGCGGCGGGCGCCGCGACAGCGGTATGCGGTTCTGCTCTCGGCGAAGTAGCCCCGGGCAGAATCCCGGTCCGCTCGACTGCGCCGTCGCCCACGATGGATCCCGTCACCGAACTTCAGGAGGACCACATGACCGACACCAGGATCGCCGCACCGCCGCCACAGGTGTTCGATCGCCTGCTGGCGGACCGCATCGTCTTCCTCGGCGTCGAGGTGGACGACGCGATCGCGAACGAGATCTGCGGCAAGCTGCTGCTGCTCGCCGCGACCGACCCGCGCAGGGACATCCAGCTGTACATCAATTCGCCCGGCGGGTCTGTGACGGCAGGCTTCGCGATCTACGACGTGATGCGCTACGTCTCGCCCGACATCGTCACCGTCGGCATCGGCTTCGCCGCCTCGATGGCACAGTTCCTGTTGAGCTCGGGTAAGCCGGGCAAGCGGTTCGTTCTGCCGAACACGCGTGTCGTCATGCACCAGCCGCACGGCGGATTCGGCGGAACCGCTGCCGACATCAGCCGGCAGGCCGAGCAGATCGTCAAGTTCAAGAACGAGATGGCGAGGCTCACCGCCGAACAGACCGGGCACAGCGTGGAGGAGATTCTGCGCGACGGCGACCGGGACGCGTGGTACACCGCCGATGAGGCTGTCGACTATGGCTTCGTCGACGGCGTGATCTCCTCGCAGGAGGTGCTTGCCGAGCTGAGCCGACCATAGGCATCCGCCGTGCAGAGACTGTCGCCCGCCCGAGAGCCGGCGTCGTTCGACAACCCCGCCGTTAGGGTGAATGGATGCCCGTACGCCGCCGCGAGTCCGAGCGCGCCGGTGCATGGGTGCTGACCGCAGCCCGAGGCGACATCGCGATCGTTGCGGCCGCCGCGATCGCGGTCGTGGTGCTGTTCGTGCTCGTAGCCGTGGTGCCGAGGCCGGCTGATCGGCCACCGTCGGACGCCGTGTTCCGGCCGGGATACATCATCAGCGACGCCGCGTTCTACAACGCCGACAGCATGACGCAGCCGCAGGTGCAGCGCTTCCTGCAGAATCGCACGTGCGTCCCCACCGACGGCTCACCGTGCCTGGCCGACTACCGGCAGGACACCCCCGACGAGCCGATGGCGTACGCGCACTGCGCGCCGTACCACGGTGCGTCGTCCGAGCGGGCCAGCGCCATCATCGTGAAGGTGGCGCGGGCGTGCCGGATCAGCCCGAAGGTGCTGCTCGTGCTGCTGCAGAAGGAGCAGTCCCTGCTCACGCATCCGAGCGCATCCGGCTACCGGCGGGCCACCGGGTACGCGTGCCCCGACACCGCGGCCTGCGACTCCCGATACTTCGGATTCTTCAACCAGGTGTACAACGCGGCGTGGCAGTTCCGGGAGTACACGGTGGGGGCCGCATCGTGGCGATACCACGTGGGAAAGGTGTCGATCCGATACCACCCGAACCCTGCGTGCGGATCGAGCGTCGTGGACATCCGCAATCAGGCGACGGCGAACCTGTACGACTACACCCCCTACCAGCCGTCGGCGCAGACCGTGAAGCATCCTGAGACGAGCGGTCCGTGCTCCGCATTCGGCAATCTCAACTTCTGGCGGCTCTACAAGCAGTGGTTCGGCTCGCCGCTCACTCAACTCGTGCCGCCCGGGTATCCCGCTTGCCTGAACCTGGTGGGCGGGAACCGATGCTTCCCCGACCCTCGGACCGGGCTCTGAGCCTGGATCCACCGAGCCGATGGTGATGGCTGGCTGAGTCCGATTCGGTGGGATTTTCGCATTCTTGGG
>NZ_BAAHAW010000036.1:0-5840 GCF_054777235.1 Humibacter antri
CAAGACCGACCTACTCGCCACCAAACCCGACGGAACCCTCTGGTTCTACCCAGGAACCGGAACCACCGGAGCGCCGATCGACGATTATCCGCTGTTCACATCAACGGCCCAGGTCGGTGCCGGGTGGAACATCTTCGGATGACACTCGAGCACGAGCAACGCCCAAGATCTTGTGCACTTCCATCAACGAAGCGCCCCGAACCCCTGCTTGTAAAGTGAACGGGTGACCGACACCTCCACTCACGACACCCCGGCGGCCGACGCGCAGAGTGCCGACGCGCCGAACGACAACAGGGTCGACACGACGACCGCCGGCCGCATCGCCGACCTCAAGGTTCGCTATCACGAAGCCGTGACCGCGAGCGGGCAGGCCGCCATCGAGAAGCAGCACGCCAAGGGCAAGCTGACGGCCCGGGAGCGCATCAAGCTGCTGCTCGACCCGGGCTCATTCGTCGAGTTCGACGAGTTCGTCCGCCACCGCACACACGCGTTCGGCATGGAGAACAAGCGCCCGTACGGCGACTCAGTCATCACTGGTATCGGCACCATCCACGGGCGCAACGTTGCCGTGTTCAGCCAGGACTTCACCATCTTCGGCGGCTCGCTCGGCGAGGTCGCGGGCGAGAAGATCATCAAGGTCATGGACCACGCGCTGAAGACCGGCGTGCCGATGATCGGCATCCTCGACTCCGGCGGTGCGCGCATCCAGGAGGGAGTCGTCGCTCTTGGCAAGTACGGGGAGATCTTCCGGCGCAACACGCAAGCATCCGGTGTCATCCCGCAGATCTCCATCGTGATGGGGCCGGCGGCCGGCGGCGCCGTCTACTCCCCCGCGCTCACCGACTTCGTCATCATGGTCGACAAGTCGAGCCACATGTTCGTCACCGGCCCGGATGTCATCAAGACGGTCACCGGCGAAGACGTCGGCTTCGAAGAGCTCGGCGGCGCACTCACACACAACAAGATCTCGGGCGTGAGCCATTACCTGGCATCCGACGAGCAGGATGCCCTCGAGTTCGGCAGGGCGCTGATCGGCTTCCTGCCCGACAACAACCTCACCGACCCGCCCGTCTACGACGCCGAAGCGGAGCTGGAGATCACGGATGCCGACCGCCGGCTGAACGAGATCATCCCCGACTCCCCGAACCAGCCGTACGACGTGACGACGATCATCGAGCACATCGTCGACGACGGCGACTTCCTCGAGATCCAACCGTTGTTCGCCCCGAACATCGTGATCGGCTTCGCCCGCGTCGAGGGCCGCTCGGTCGGCATCATCGCCAACCAACCGAACGCGATGGCCGGAACTCTCAACATCGACGCCGGGGAGAAGGCTGCACGCTTCGTGCGATTCTGCGACGCGTTCTCGATTCCGATTCTCACGCTGGTCGACGTGCCCGGTTACCTGCCCGGCACCGATCAGGAGTGGACCGGCGTCATCCGCCGCGGCGCGAAGCTGCTCTACGCGTACGCGGAGGCGACGGTTCCACTCGTCACCGTCATCACGCGCAAGGCATACGGCGGTGCGTACATCGTGATGGGGTCCAAGCAGCTCGGCGCCGACATCAACCTCGCATGGCCGACAGCGGAGATCGCCGTGATGGGCGGACAGGGTGCCGTGAACATCCTGTACCGCAGCGAGATCAAGAAGGCGGAGGAATCCGGCGAGGATGTCGCAGCCATGCGCACGAAGCTCGCGAACGAATACCTCTACAACGTCGCGTCCCCCTACCTCGCAGCCGAGCGTGGCGAACTCGACGGGATCATCGAACCGGCCGCCACCCGGATCGGCGTGATCAAGTCGCTGCGCGCGTTGCGGGCCAAGCGCGCCACGCAGCCGCCGAAGAAGCACGGGAACATCCCACTGTGACCACCATTCGCAGGGCGCCGTCCAGCGGCGCAGGCACAGCCTGAGAGGAGGCATCCATGGCAAAGCACAGTACGCAACCCGAGGTGGATGCCTCACAGCTCGTGTTCCACACGAGCGGGCTCTCCGAAGACGAGATCGCCGCCGTCACCGCCGTGCTGACGTCTGCGCTGCGCGAGCAGGCGGCTTCCCGACAGCCGACAGCGGATGCCGACGCCGACGCGTGGCAGCGCAGCCTGCGGGGGCTGCGTCAGCCGCTCGTGCGCGGTCCCGGCGCCTGGCGAAGCTGGGGCTGAAGCGACCTCGCGGCGTGTTCGGGGCACCTGAGGGGCCTGACCTTGTACCCCGAAATGGGGCGCGAAAACCACGACCTCCGCATGATGTCGGCGATTTTGTCCCCCGATTGTCCCCCTAAATGACGACTTTTCCTCTTGCGGGATCGGGCCCAGTATTGATGTTGCTAGGTGTCTGTCATCTGAGATTCACCGCCATTCATTCGCCGACTAGGGTAAGCGGGCGAGTGTTTTGGGGGCGAGTCGGGGCGATATTCGGGTTATCGCCCCGACTCGGGGCTTCCGAAGGGCGTCGGTCAAGGACCGGCGCCCTTCGATGTTTCTCACCGGTTGAGTTTGGCGTGGGGCTTATCGGCCTGAGCTTGTCAAAGGGTCGAAACCAGCCTTGTGCCGTGCGGGGTTTCGACAAGCTCAACCCGCGGTACGGCGGTATCCGTTCGACGGGCGGTACGGCGGTATCCGTTCGACGGGCGGTACGGCGGTATCCGTTCGACCGGCGGTACAGCGGGAATCCGCTCGACGGGTGGGAGTCGCTCAACCGGCCGCGACCGCGGCGTCATCGTGGCGCGGTATCTCCAGCCACAGCTCGACCTCGTCATCGGCGCCCTCCGACTCGGCGGAGATCGTTTCGGCCGCATCGCGAGGTCTCGCCCCATCGCCGGGGTTGACATCTGCACGTCCCGAGCGCAGCCCGACGACCGTGACGGCGACCGACGAACCGGCCTCCACCGTGCGCACCACGAGCTTGTCAGCCCGGGATCCCTGCAGGGCTTCCGTGATGCGGGCGTGCACGCGCCGCAGCTCCTCCGAGTCCAGGCCATCCAGTCCGCCGTCGTCGAGGAGCACCACGTTCGCACCGCGCCGACGCGCCGCCAGCACCTGCTCACGCACGCCGTCGTCGAGGAGCGCGCGACCCCTGATCTCGTCGCGCATTCCCGCCTCCAGCAGCAGGCATTCCGCGCGTTCGTCTTCGGTGAGCACGCCACCGCTCTCCACGATGCGGAGGAGCAGTGGCGCGGCACGCTGATACGTCTCGTCCAGACGACGCTGGCGCTCCACGACGTGCGCCTCCTGCTCCGCGTGCCATTCGACGACCTGACGTTCCGCACGGCCGAACCGTGAGGCATCCCGAGCCATGCTCCCGAGTGCCCTGGTGACGACTGCGGCGGCCGCCACCCAGACCACGCTTCCGATGACGCCGAGGGCGGCGAGGGCCGCGAACCCGGCGAAGACGATCGTGTGCGCCACGAGGAAGGCGATGCCGACCCACGCGAAGACATTGCGTCTTCGAACGATCACGATCGTCATGAGGGTGCCGATCGCCGCCACGTACCAGGTGGCGTAGCCGTTCTCGCGCGACAGGTTCAGCTGGCTGGCGACGAGCACAGGCACGGCGATGCAGACGGCGAGGTCGAACGCCGCTATCCACGCGGGGAGCACGACACGGGAGGGCCTTGCCAGAGACAGCCCCGTCGCGGCCGCGTACAGAGCTATGGCGACGATCACCGGAGCCGGATGCCGATACGTCGACATCGACGTGACACCGAGCACCACGTGGTACGCGGAGAACAGTGCGGCCAGTGTGACGAGCACGCCCCGTGAGACGGCGATCATGGATGCTCCCCCTCAGCGCTCTCGTCGGGCTCCGGATGCCACGCCAACCGCACGCTGGTGCCCTCGCCCGGCGCAGACTCCACGGTTGCCGCGCCACCGGCGAGCGCCACGCGCTCCTTGATCGAGACCTCGAGCCCGAGCCGCTCGGGCGGAATGGACTCGAGGTCGAAGCCGTGACCGTCATCCATCACGACGATGAGCACGCCGTCGCCCTCGGTCGCCTCGACCCGAAGACTTCGACGCACAAGCACTCCCCCGGCGTGCTGGGCGCTGTTCACCATTGCCTGAACGGTCGCCGAGTAGAGCGCTTCGGCGACGCCGACCGGGATCAGCACGTCACCCTGCCGCCGCGGCACGATCGAGAACGGCACGGTGAACGATCGCGCGGCCGAGATGACGCGATCGCGCAACCTGCTGGACGGAATCGCATCGAGCGCGTGCCCGGGTCGTGCCAGCGGTGCTGAGGTGTCGAGGTGACCGAGGGCATCCTGAGCCATCGACGCCGCAATGGCCATAGCCTCCGGCGTGCGTGCGTTGGCCGCGGAGAGCAGGGTCGTGAGCACGCTGTCGTGCACGATGGCGTCGACCTCGACACGCTCGGCCTCCAGAGCATGCGCCCGCACCGCGACCTCGTAACGTTCGAGGGCGGTCGACTGACGGGCATCCACCTGGCTCGCCGCCTGCCGCAGCATGGTCATGATCGCCAGCAGAATCGATGCGAACAGTGCCGCGTAAAGGCCGTCGAGCACGGCGGTCTCGACGGCGCCGACCCCCGCGGTCAGGGCGAGCACCACGCCGTAGAGCAGCGGCGCGACGATGGTGTAGACGGCGGCGAGGAGGAACGGCATGGCCAGAGCCGCGCACGCGGTGGACACCGTGAGCAGATACCAGAGCCACGGGCGCACGCCGTCGAAGTAGGCGGCATCCGCCATGCCCTGGTCCCAGAACACGAGGGCCAGCAGGTATCCGACGCACAACGTGATCGCGGCAGCGCGAACCGTGCGGCCCACGATCGAGGCGATGCCGAGCCAGGCCAGCGACACGAGGAGCACCACGGCGACGGCGACGGTGTAGCCGGGACGCAGGTGGGACGACTGTGCGACGGCGACCGGGATGACCTGCAGAGCGAACACCCAGCTGAAGCCGGCTACGGCACGCGCGGCGAGGCGTTCGATGCGAGCCCTCGTCAGCGGACTCGCCGTAGCGGCCGGCAGCAGTTCCGGCGCGGCCGCAGGGTCAGCGGCGGCCATCCGCATCCGCCGATGCACCGGGGACGTCGGGGGCCAGCCCGGGCAGGATGCCGTCTTCGACCGCCCTGCGCAGCAGGTCGACCTTCGTCGGCGCCGGCCGACCGACCTCGACATACTTCGAGCGCACCCGGTCGAGGTACTCGCGCGCCGTCGAGTGGGCGACGCCGAGTTGCTCGGCCACCGCCTTCAAGGGCAGACCGGAGGCGTACAGATGCAGCACATCGCGCTCGCGCCGACCCAGCTGTGCCTTGGCGAACTCGCTGTCTGCGTCGATCGCGCTGGCCCACTCCAAGTTGTTCAGCACATCACCGGCGGCGACGGACTTGATCGCCGCGATCAGGGTGGTGGTGGGAGCCGACTTCGGGATGACCCCTGCCGCGCCCGCGGCGAGCGCCTCCCGCACGCTGGCCACCTGGTCGGCGATGCTGTGCACCAGCACTCCTGCACCGGTGGCCTGCACCCGCTTCACGTTCTCGGTGATGCTCGACCCGTCGCCGAGCGAGAGATCGAGCACGATGACGTCGGGATCGGCGTCTGTCAGCGCCTCCAGAACGGCGCTCACGGTGGCCCCTGTGGCGAGCACGTCGTATCCGGCACCGCGGCACGCGGCCTGCAGGCCGAGACGCACGGACTCATGGTCGTCGACGATCCCCACGCGCACCATGGCACTCATGCTAGCGGCGTAGAGCACCCGTTCCGCGACTCTCGTCTAGGTCACACGGGCGAGAAGCCCGCTTTACACAAGTGAGTCAGACCCTATGAGGGTGGGGTTTGAGTTGGGGCTTGATGGCCCAGGGCCTCACGGTGCAGATTCGT
>NZ_BAAHAW010000037.1:0-14255 GCF_054777235.1 Humibacter antri
GATCAGACAGGCATTCTCCGCTTAACGCGCCGACACCACCCCACGCTCAATCGGTGGATCCAGGCTAAGTCCATCTTTCAACCCAACGCTGCTAGTGGCCCGGCGTGCACCCCTTGCGGCACAGACGGAAGTGCGCACAATGCCGCGCGCCCGCGTTCGTTAGTCTGCACGGACTGGCCACAAGCCCTGCTTGCCGCTAGCATCACGGCGGCATAGGCTGCGCTGGCAGCGGCTCTAGGCAGGAGCGGCACGAATCACAACAGAAGCCGTTCTGGCAAGGGGTATCGACGCCTCGGCCGCCCTGCCAAGGTGACGGACATGGTTGCTCTAGCTGTCATCCTGCTGATCATTGGTCTGATCCTGCTCTTCCTCGGCATCTTCGTGAAGGTCGCGAGCTTCTTGCTGTGGATCGGCATCATCATCCTCATCATCGGAATCATCGTCGGACTCGTCAGACTGCTGAGAAGGGCCGTCTGACACTGTGGTTTTGGCGGTGCGGGCCGTCGCGCCGCCGTTCTAGCGTGTCCGCAGAGGACACACGGGAACCGCGAACGACAACGCAATCCGGATGCGTCCCACGCCCCTTGACTTCGCCCGACGAGGCCGATCTCAGGTCGATCACGCGAGCCGCAAAGGTGATGCTCACCAGCTGAAGCGCCCGCACCGCCATGTACGGATGCCGCGCAAGGGATGTCAAGCGGCCATCCGTGCATGTCTCATTCACCGATCGCCCGCGCGTCAAGCCGTTTCGAGCAGGGGTGGCCCGGGCTTGTTTGGTTCATATGGTCGGCTTCATCTCAGCGGTGCGCTCTAGCGCCAACGGACTCCTCATCAGGGCGGCAATCATCGCGACGATCGGTGGACTGCTGTTCGGGTACGACACCGGAGTCATCTCACGCGCACTGCTGTTCATCAAGCAGGATCTGCACGCCAACGCGACAGCGCAGGAATGGATCGTCTCGGTGTTGCTGCTAGGCGCCATCGTCGGCGCATTCCTCTCCCGCTACCTCACAGACAAGATCAGCCGGAGATGGACCAAGGTGAACTTCGCGTTCCGAGGGGCCCGATGGATGGCGATGGAGGCTCGGAATAGCGGTACTACCCGGCGAAACGACCTGGTCCGGGGAGAAGATCAGCAGGTAGCACGCGTGGTTGCGGTTGCGGTGGCTTCGTCGCTAGTTGACTTTCCGCTTGCGTCTATCGGGTGCCGGTTTTGGGCGTCAGGGTTTCCGGGACGTCCAGGATGTCCAGTGAACGGTTGACGACGCCTTCGGCGACATTGCGCAGAGCGAGGTTATGGGTACGGGAATACTTGCGCAACTCGATGAAGGCTTCGGACATGTCGATGGAACCGAGTTCGGAGAGGACGCCCTTGGCCTGTTCGATCAGGATTCTAGAGTCAAGCGCTCGTTGCAGTTGTTCGGTGACGATGTTGCGTTCGTGGATGAGGCGTTCCTGGAGAATACCGATCGTGGCAACGTCGGCCAATGCCTTGGCGACAGCAGCGTCGGCGGCCCCTAAAGCGCCGACGCGGGTGGCGAACAGGTTCATCGAGCCGATGGTCTGGTCTCGTAGTCGCAGCGGTGTCGCCTGAGCGGAGTGGAATCCTTGTTTGAGGGCTGCCTCGCAGAAGGCTGGCCATCTCGTTGCCTCGTGTTCGATGTCGGCCACGGCGACCGCTTGCCCTGTGGTGAAGCTGTCGATGCACGGACCCGACCCCGCGGCCAGTTGCATGATCTCGATGAAGTCGACTTGTTCGCTGGTGGATGCCACCAGTTCCAGGGTGCCGTCTGTGTCCGCGAGCACCAGGCCGCCGGCTTGCACGTTCAGCAGACTGACGCACTCGTTCATCAGGGTGTGGAGCAGATCGATCACGTCATAGTCGGCGATCAGCGTGTCGGCCAGGGTGACGAACGCGTCGTTCAACTGTGCTTCTCTGGACTTCTCACTCATCAGGGTTCCTTCGCACTCGCTCCCGCCCGTCGGGTGTTCCGTGGCGACCTGCCGTTTCATTTTCAGTCCGTCAGGTCACGGAAATCAAGCCGCCGCTCCACCACCTCGCGCGCCACCTGCTGCACGGTTTGGCCGCTCGAGAACGCGTGCGCTTGCAAGCGCGAGAATGCCTCCGTCGCGGTGCTGCCCAATTGGACCAATACCATCCCGGTCGCCTGATGCACCTCCCGACGCAAGATATCCGAAACCAGGCCGCCTTTCGTGTGCCCCTCCGCGGCGGCGCTAAGGGCGGCCAACCGGATTGCCGATCCGGCGACCGAGGTAGCAAGCGATCTTGCTCGTGCCACCATGGCCGCATCGAACATTCCCGGACTGTTGCGATACATGATGACCGCCCCGATCAAGATCGCCCCTCGGGCCAGCGGAAACGTGAACAGGGCGCCGATGCCCAACTCGATCGCGGCGGCACCGAAGACCGGCCACCGGGCTTGCGGCTGCGCAGGCAGATCGGGGACCAACACAGGCTGCCCGGTGTGCAGGGCTTCTTGGTGCGGCCCTTCTCCCAGCTCGAACTGCAGCTCTTCCAGCTGTGCAGCAATCTGGTCGCTGACTCCGATCGTGGACGGCCCCAACCCGCCGGTCACTGTGATCGCTGCTCCGGTCACAGGGAGCATGTCCACAAACCGTCGACAAAGCTCGTCGCCGTCCGTGCCAGTGGTTGGGCTGATCGGCGTGTTCGCCTCACCCATCAGCGCCCCCAGCCGTCAACCGTTCCCCGTCTGTGCACCCTCACGCTACACGGGCAGCCAGTTCCGGGCGCCCGATTGGCGCCATGCGCGTCCTTGACGTACTGAGCAGCCGTGATAGACCTGAAGTACGGAAACGTAGAGGTGTTGTTCTCTCTAGTCCTCGGAGCACGCATCGTCAGGAACTCGTACGAGTTCCAGATGTGGAGCAGAGGAATGAGAACCAGTGAAAACCTGCGCGCTGTCGCCGAGACTGCGGGCCCCGACCCAGTCACCGAGCCGGAGCAGACCGACGGCTATTTCCGAACACAGTCCCCAGAAGACGAGGCGGTGTATCTGCCGCACTCCGCGGCCGGCACAGCGTGGGAGGAAACTCTCGGTGCTGAAACCGCCCGGGTGCTGGGCGACTGGCTGGACGGCAAGACGGCGTGGGCGATCACGGACACCAGCTTCTGGGTCGGCAACCGCACCGATCTGTACGTCGGCTCGATCGAGCGGATCGACGCCGACTATCTCGCACGAGACATGTTCGGACGAGAACGCGGCACCTTCACCACCCTGGCCCGTGCAGAACGCTGCCTGGAAGCCTTCATTGCGCACCCCAGCGTTCACGTCGACGTCCGCTCCCTCACCGAATGATCAACGTGGCCGCGGCGGCCGGGAGCAAAGCGCAAAGACCGTGAAGACCTATTACGACCTGTGGGGTTCAGACGAAAATGACGCCTCGATCGCGTTGCTGACGATCCCATCGGACACGGAGCAACTCGACCCGGGGGACGAGGGCAGCGACGGCATCCGGTTCTGGGATGACGCAATCGAAACGATCACCGGGCAGGGCCTAGATGTGTGGGTTATGCCGCAGCGGCCCACGGAATGCGTCTGTTCTCGGTGTTTCCTCTTGGTCGACAGGTCGCTGCTGGTGGATGAGTCAAGCGCCGGCGAAGCGGTTTGTGTCGACTGCGCTGGCACGGACACGGCAACACCCCGAAGAACGAGCCGGACACGGGCTCAAAACATGGCAAAGAGTACGACCGAAGAGGGCCAAGGCGAAGAAGCCCGAGAGTAAGAAGGAGTGAGCTATGGGAACAATGATCTACGGCCCGCAGGATGTCGAGTTCGATGACCGACTCTTGACGCACTTGGAGATCGTCATCGTCAACAAGTTCCGTCGCCGCGAGTCATTTCTGATGTCGTGGCTGGAGGACCTCTCGGTCGGCAGTGGCAGGGCGTCATTGTGGATGTCCGCCGAGGTTCCGGTGTACTTCAAGTACCTCGGGTCGCGGATTCCGGCGCTCAACCGGGACTGGCTGCGGCAGCTGGAGACAGAAGCCAACGGACCGCGCGGCCTCATCGTGCTCGACGAGAAGGGCGCGCCCGCGCACGCGGGTCAGCAACACCTCGACCGCGACACACATCCCCTGCGACGAAGCGCGTAGAGCAGCCCGTCAATTGGGCCTGGTGCAGGTGGCCGGCCGTGAATGAGTAGGCCATCCGGATCGATCCGGACGCCGAGCGGATCGTCTATGACCCGGTTCGGTCGTCGTCGTCTTCGATGTGGATGGTGGCCGAGGGGCAGAGATCTTCGGCTTCGCGGGCGGCGACCCATTCCGGTGGCGGCGGGTGCTCGTCGAGGACGCTGACGAATCCGTCGTCCTCTTCCCGGTTGGCGAATACTCTTGGCGCGGTTCGGCTGCAGTTTCCCGAAGCGATGCAGGTCGTGGGGTTCACCGTTACCTTCATTGATCCTCGATGCGGTCAGCCGCGGTACTGGTGCACTAGCGGGCAGGTGTAGGGTTCCCGATGCTTCAGGCCCACTTGGTTCAGGTAAGCGATGATCGTCGCAAACGCCTCGCTGAGTGATCTCTCCGTGTACGGGATGCCGTGGTCGGCGCAATGCGTCTTGACGATCTTCTGCAACGCGGGCAGATTCGGGCGTGGCGCCATGGGGAACAGGTGATGTTCGACTTGGTATTCCAGGCCGCCCATGAAGAAATGTACGAGCGGGCCGCCGCGAATGTTTCGCGACATGTGCACTTGTCGACGCAGGAAGTCGATGTCGGCGTCGTGCGGCACGGTGGGCATCCCGATGTGGTTCGGTGAGAACGCGCCGCCGAGCAAGAAGCCGAACACGGCGACTTGTACCGCCACGAACGCCACCGCGATCCAGGGCGGCAGGACGATGAACAGGAAGGCCAGGTAGCCGACGACTCGGATCCCGACGAAGAGCACCTCCGCCCATCGGTGCGTGACCTCTTTGCCTGCGACGATGTTCTTGACGGAGTCGACGTGCAGCGAGAACCCCTCGAACAGCAGTAGCGGTGTGAAGTAGAAGCCCTGATATTTGCCGATCCTTGCAGCCAGTCCAGTGCGCCGATCGGTTCCTTCCGGTGTGAACGAGAGCACGCCCCCCTCCGCATCGGGGTCTTCGCGCTCCTTGTTCGGGTTCGCGTGGTGGCGGCCATGCTTGTCCACCCACCAGCCATAACTGAGCCCGGTGAACAACCCACCCAGCACCCGCGCCGCCCATTCGTTCCAGTTTGCAGAAGCAAAGACCTCCTGATGGGCTGCCTCATGCCCGAGGAAGCCGAGCTGCGCCATCACCACGCCCAGCATCGCCGCCAGGATCAACTGAAACCAGGTGTCCCCAAGTAGCACGACACCGGCCAGGATCGCGACGGTCGCGAGCATCCAGAACACCATCATCGCCCAGTAGAAGCCGTACCGGCGGCGCATCAACCCGGCATCGTTCGCCTCCACTGTGAGTTGATGGAAGGCCTCAACATATTGCTCACCGATCATCGCCGGCCCGCTTCCACAACTTGGCGTGCCGGTGCGCTACCGGTCCGGTCAGGGGCGTGTTCGCTGCAGATGGCGAACACGAACCGCCTTTCATTCCACGGCATCAGTAGCCTGGGCCTACCCGTGTCGCACTCGGGGCGCGTGGCCGTCATGTTCGTGCTTGTGTCGCTTGGGTGCTGCTCCGGCATCGGTCTCCCTCCTCGGCCCTCCCGCCGAATGCGGCGCAGAGCCATGCGAGTCGTTGCGGCATCAGTGATGCCGCAACATGCGTATGACCTCGTCTTTGTTCTTGTGCGAGTATCCCTGCAGTCCCAGCTCTTTCGCGCGGCTGCGAAGATCGCTGACGGTCCAGGTGTCGTAGGAGGGAGCCTTTCCGCCCTCGCGTCCGACCCGCGATCGCCCTCGTTTCGCGGCCGAGTTCGAGATGCGGGCGGCCTTCTCTTCAGAGGCCCCGCTTTCTCGCAACTCGTCGTAGAGTTCAGGATCTTTCAGGCTCGGTCGTCGTGGCATGCCGGTCCTCCTTCGCTGAACGCTCGGTGCGAGATGTGCGGCGGAAGGTCCGCATGAGTGTTCCGCCGAAGACGCCTGACACTACGCCGCACGCGCGGCATGGCTCGACCGGTTGACATTCGCACGCGCCCATGCCAACCGCGAGCCGGCCGCGGCAGACCGGATCCCAGGCTCGGCGAACCGCCAGAGCGGAAGAAGGCCCATTCGTGGCACGGCTGCCACTTGAGAAAACACGGCACTGGAGACGGTGACGGTCGTCGGCCCGATGGAGCCACAACAGCCCACCGGTTCCGCCGGACATCCAAAGCAGTACGGAGCTTCTTCCCGTGCGTGACGGCCCACATCGCAACCTTTCGAGAAGATTCCCGCCCCTTGACAGAAGCTGTCACCCCTGCTTAGAAAGGATGTGATCGTTCTCTCCAGACCTTGGGGTTCGCATCGTTGAGGCCGCAAAGCCGGCCACACGAATGTGGAGATGGTATGGGCTGGGCACGGGATTCCACGACAAGGCAGACGCTGGCGGGTGCGCCTAGCGGGCACCATGTATCGGATCGAGCCGGTTGGCTTCTCGAGCGCGCGGTGTCGGTTGCCTTCAGGCACATTCAGTACCGGCTTCCGCGCCGCTTTCTGACCTTGCAGGAAACTCGGCGCGCTTGGGACAAGGCGATTGTCAACGCGGGCGCACCGGCGTGGTGCGCTCGGCTCGGCGGATGGCAGCGCACGTTTTCCGCGCCAAAGCTGGTGCCCTTGTCATGAAGTCCAACAACGAGCGGGATCGCCTCGTATCCGAACCCGGCGAGGCACGGATCGGTCCCGTGGAACTGGGACTGCCGCAGACGCAGCCGATCGACATCAGTGCGCTGATCGCGCGGGAGAGTGACCAGAGAGATTGAAACGTGCCGGCCCGTACAGACGTGTCGACCATCCGTCAACTGAGGGGTACGAATCTTTCCAGATGACTTCAAGCTCACGATCGGAGGGAAGTTCACTGTGAACAGCGAAGATGTTCGAGCACTGTTGCAGGACGGTGGTTCTGTCCTGGACTCCGGTGGCGTCAAGATCGGCAAGATCGGTCAGGTCTTCCTCGATGATCGCACCGGGCAACCGGAATGGGTGACCGTCAGAATGGGCATGTTCGGTGCGGTGCAGCCGTTCGTCCCGCCTGCCGGTGCCACCGTGCATCGTGACGACATTCCGGTGAGTTACGACAAAGGCCAGGTCAAAGACGCGCCCCGCGTCGATGAGGGCGGCGATCACCTCGCGCCGCAGCGTGAGCGTGAGCTCTACCCGCACTATGCGGTCGGTGATGACCATCCGGCCGCTGAAGGCTGCGCATCGGACGCAGGGATGACCGCCAGGAGCATTCCGGCCAGCCGGGGATGGTCGCTCAGCCCCGAGCAGGTGCGCATCGGCGGGACTTGGGCATCGACGCCAACCGTGGCCAGGTCGGCTCGGAGCGGCAGACCCGCTCGCAAGGATGCACGCCTGCAGCAAATCGAGCTCCAGGAACATCCCGCAAGGCTCCGAGAGGCGTCGGCCGCAGGCAGTAGCGATTGCCCGGAACGGCCGAACCGGTCAGGGGAGGGAAGAGCATGAGTACCAGCGCTCAGTCACCGAAAGGCCCGATGGATCGTTCTCGCCCGGACGCACGCCAGGAGTATCAGGACCCGGAGCACGCCGGCCGCGAGACCTACGCCGAAGAGGGCGACGCACGGGATGAACGGGAGCCGGCCACGGCGGATGGAGCGCATCGGGAGCGTCTCGCCGCTCGTGAGGAGAACCGATTCGGCGGTATGAAGTTCGGGTCCGCGTTCTTCGGCTGGCTCACCGCCACCGGTCTGACCGTGGTGATTGCCGCAATCCTGGGCGCGATCGGGGCTGGAATCGGGGCCAGCAACACGAACGACACGAACCAGCCCACCGGGAACCCGACCGTAAGCGGTATCACCGGCATCCTCATCTTTCTGGCGATCTTGTTGGTGGCGTACTACGCCGGCGGCTATGTCGCGGGGCGAATGGCCCGATTCGACGGTGTCAAACAGGGGGTTGCCGTCTTCATCTGGGCGGCTGTGATCGCCATCGTCGTCGCGATCATTGTCGCGATCGCCGGCAGCCGCTTCGATATCCAGGCGCAGCTGCGCAGTCTGCCGGCCATCGGATTGAGCCCGGCCGTTCTGACCGTCAGCGGAATCACCACACTGATCGCGATCATCGTCGTCACCCTGGGCGGCGCCATCTTGGGCGGCCTGACCGGGATGCACTACCACCGCAAGATCGACAGAGCCGCTTTCGGCAACTGAGCCCGGGCATGTGAAGCGGCCAATCCAGTCAAATATGCAGTGAACAGGGCAGGAGCGCCGGGGGCGCTCTACGGCGGCAGGTCCAACCAGAAGAAGGAGTGGTCATCGATGGCAATCGAGTCTCGATCGGCGTCGCGACAACATTCAGCGGGCAGATCGGCCGGTGCAAGGTATGCCGGAACGCGAGTCCGACAGGATGTCGTGGTCCAACGACTTTCGACCACTCAGTGGCGGGTCTGCGACCGGCGCTGGTCGAACCAGGATGCACGGTGCCTGCTGGGTTTCATCGAGAAGAAGGGTGACCGGTTCGAGTTGATGGAACTGGGCCACGGATTCCACTGGTTGACGTTCGCCTCCCTTGCCGAGGCTGCCGAACATTTTGTTGGCCAGGCATCAGGCGCGGCGCCCGAGGGCAATCCGCTGGTCGGGCTGCAGTCGAGCGCGGACGCGCGTGAGGTCGGTCATGGCTGACACGGCCACGTCGGCTTCGTCCAGCGTCGGAACGCAGAGAGATCCGGACTGCAAAGACATCCGGTCGTATTCGGGGAGTGAGCTATGGGAACCATGATTTACGGGCCGCAGGACGTGGAGTTCGATGACCGCCTTCTTACCCATCTGGAGATCGTGATCGTCAACAAGTTCCGTCGCCGCGAGTCCTTCCTGATGTCCTGGCTGGACGACATCTCGATCGGCAGCGGCAGGTCGTCGATGTGGATGTCTGCCGAGGTGCCCGTGTACTTCAAGTACCTGGGCTCACGTATTCCGGCCATCAACCGGGAATGGTTGCAGCTAATGGAGGCGGGCGCCAACGGGCCCCGCGGCCTGGTCGTGCTCAACGAAGACGGCGTGCCGGCCCACGCGGGGCGTGCCCGCCAACAGCGCCCGGACCGCGACGCGCACCCGGTGCGGAAGGTTGCGTAGGGGGGAAGCTCCGAGGCAGTGTGCTCTTCCTCGGCGCTTGGCGATCGTCGCGGTCGAGTTCGGGCGTAGATCACGAATCCGTGCTCCGGGAATGCCACGGGAATCTAGGAGCAGCGACCATGTCGCCCGCCGACTCTGACCTTGTCGTCGACGACGGGTTTCCGTTGCATGTGCTGCGCGAGTACGCGCTCCTTGCGGATGGGGAACGCGGCGCGCTGATCGGTCCGCACGGCGAGATTGCCTGGATGTGTGCACCACGATGGGACTCCGACGCGGTGTTCTCCACACTGATCGGCGGCGGCGGATGCTACTCGGTCACACCGAGTGACCGGCCGTATGTGTGGGGCGGCTACTACGAGGATCGTTCGCTGATCTGGCACAGCAGATGGGTCACGACGTCGCAGGCCATCGAATGCCGTGACGCTCTCGCGTTCCCGGGCGACAGCCACACCGCGGTGATTCTCCGTCGCGTGGAGGCGTTGGAGGGCGATACCAGCGTCGACATCGTCCTAGACCCACGGGCAGGATTCGGCCGGTACAAGATGAGCAGTCTTGCGCGCAACGGTGAGGTTTGGACTGCCCGCTGCGGCCGGCTCCACATTCGCTTCTGCGGCGCTCCGGCCGCGGCAAGTGATGGCGATGGGGTTCTGCGGCTGCGCCTGGCAGTGCCGAATGGAAACCATCGCGACATGGTTCTGGAGATCTCGGATGCACCGCTGGGCGATGAGCTGATCGATCCCGACGTCGCATGGAGTTCGACGGGCGCTGCATGGGCCTGCGCGGTCCCCGATCTCTCGAACACGATCGCCGACGGCGACGCGCGGCACTCCTACGCCGTGCTGCGGGGGTTGACCAGTTCAGGCGGTGGCATGGTGGCCGGCGCGACCATGTCGTTGCCTGAGCGCGCCGGCCAGGGCCGCAACTATGACTACAGGTATGCCTGGATCCGCGACCAGTGCTACGCGGGCCAGGCCGTCGCCGCCTGCGGCGACTATCCGTTACTCGATGATGCGGTGAGATTCGTGTCGTCTCGTCTTCTCTCCGATGGTTCGCAGTTGATGCCCGCGTACACGATCGCTGGAGGCGGTGTGCCCGACGAGCGTTCCCTCGACCTTCCCGGATATCCGGGCGGGTCGGACAAGGTGGGGAACTGGGTGAACAAGCAGTTTCAGCTCGACGCGTTCGGCGAGGCGTTGTCGCTCTTTGCGGCGGCAGCCGCCCGAGACCACCTCGGTGTCGAAGACTGGAAGGCCGTTGAGATCGCGGCCGCCGCGATCAAGCAACGCCGGACGGAGCCGGATGCCGGCCTCTGGGAACTCGACAACCAGCGCTGGGCGCACTCCCGCCTGGCCTGCGTGGCCGGGCTGCGGGCGATCGCCGACCACGCGCCGCATAGCCAGGGGTCGGACTGGAATTCGCTGGCCGACTCCATCACCGCAGACGTGGCATCCGATTGTTTGCATCCCACTGGCCGGTGGCAGCGCGCCCCCGATGACGAGCGCGTCGATTCGGCGTTGCTGTTCCCCGCCGTTCGCGGTGCGTTGCCCAGCGGGGATCCGCGAACGCTCCGAACACTCGAGGCGGTCTTGGACGAACTCGGACAAGACGAGTACATGTATCGGTTCCGCCACGACCAGAGACCGCTTGGAACCACCGAAGGAGCCTTTCTGCTCTGCGGCTTCATGGCTAGCCTCGCGCTGCATCAGCAGGGCCGCGAGGTGGAAGCAGCGCGCTGGTTCGAACGCAACCGGGCGGCGTGCGGCCCGCCGGGCCTCTATTCGGAGGAGTACGACACCCGGCAACGGCAAATGCGCGGCAACCTGCCGCAGGCGTTCGTGCACGCGGTGTTCCTGGAAACCGCCCGGGCTCTTGCAGGCACGTAGACACATCGACCGGCGTCGCTCGGGTCGGCGGCATTCTGAGAAGAAGGAGACGGAGCATGAGAACCAGCCATCGCGATCAGGTCGTCGTCGTCACCGGCGCAAGCGGTGGAATCGGCCGCGCCAGCGCACAAGCGTTCGGTGCGCGCGGCGCGAAGGTGGCCCTGCTTGCTCGCGGTGAAACCGGGCTGGTCGCGGCCGTTCACGACGTCGAAGAAGCCGGCGGCACCGCGCTCGCCGTTCCGACCGACACGGCCGACCCCGACCAGGTGGAGGCCGCTGCCGCTGCCGTCGAGGAGGCGTTCGGCTCGATCGACGTCTGGGTCAACGCCGGCTTCACCTCGGTTTTCGCCGAGTTCACCGACATCTCCCCCGCCGAATACAAGCGGGTCACCGAAGTGAACTACCTCGGCTATGTGTATGGCACGATGTCCGCGCTGAAGCGGATGCTGCCACGCGACCGGGGCACAATCGTGCAGGTCGGTTCCGCGCTCGCTTACCGGAGCATCCCGCTGCAGAGCGCGTACTGCGGCTCCAAGCACGCCATCAAGGGCTTCCATGAGTCGCTGCGTTGCGAACTCCTGCACAACAAGAGCAACGTGCACGTGACCATGCCGCAGATGCCCGCCGTGAACACACCCCAGTTCGACTGGGTCCTGAATCGGATGGCGAAACCCGGGCAGCCCGTGCCACCGATCTACCAGCCCGAGCTGTCAGCCCGTGCCGTACTATATGCGGCCGACCACCCCAAGCGACGCGAATACTGGGTCGGCGGCAGCACGGTGAAGACTCTGCTGGGCGAAAAGGTCATGCCGGGGATTCTGGATCACTACCTTGCTCGGGTCGGGTATTCCGCCCAGCAGGATAATCGGCCGCGGCCGGCGAACCCGCCGGTGAACCTGTGGGAGCCTGCGGACGGTCCCGATGGGCGCGACTACGGCGCGCACGGCAGTTTCGATGACCGGGCAGTGTCCCGCAGCATCCAGATCTGGGCATCCCAGCATCACGGCCTGCTCGCAGCCATCGGCTCGGCCGGCATGGCATTCGCTTTCGCCGCACTAGGAAGGAAGGTCCTACGATGACCACAACCGACGCGCTCCGCACGGCTTGGGGGGCCTGTCAGCTCGTGGCAGCGCCACGCATCGCCCAAACCGAACTCGGCCACGAACCCGACGCCATCACGACCCGGGCATACCGGGTGCTTGGTGTCCGGCAGATCATTCAGGGCATATTGCTCAGCCCCACGCAGTCACGTGTGGCACACCGAATCGGTGGCGTGGTCGACATTCTGCATGCCTCGAGCATGGTGGTCGTCGCGATCATCAGCCGCGAACGGAGGCGTGCCGCCATCATCGATGGCGCGATCGCTGCATGCTTCGCTGTCGCCGAGTTTCGCCGTTGAGACACTGCGGGCGCCGACCATATCGCAGTAGGCGCTGGAGGGAGAGGAAGTCATGAGCGAAGCAATGCAGGCGCCTTCACCGAAGCCCGTGCACAGCCTTGTCGCAGCCCGGTTGGACCGGCTGCCTTGGACGGCGTTCCACTGGTCGGTGATCGTCGGCCTCGGCACGTCATGGATACTCGACGGTCTGGAGATCCAGATCGTCGCCACCGCCGGATATGCGCAGTCACTGCACATGAGTTCTGCCCAGGTCGGATTCACCGGAACGGTGTACCTCATCGGCGAGGTCGTCGGAGCGCTCGTCTTCGGCAGGTTGGCCGACCGGCTCGGGAGAAAGCGCCTCTTCATGCTCACCCTGGCGGTCTACCTGGCCGGCAGCGGCATTGCCGGGTTCTCGACGGACGTGTGGTTCCTGTGGGTTTTCAGGTTCATCGCAGGACTTGGCATCGGCGGCGAATATGCTGCGATCAACTCGGCGATCGATGAGTTGATCCCGTCACGCTATCGAGGCCGGGTGGACCTTGCCGTCAACGGCACTTATTGGCTTGGCGCGGGCATCGGCGCGTTCGCGAACCTGTTCCTGCTGGCCGACCCGAGCTTCGCCAACAGTTGGGGATGGCGTATCGGGTTCTTCATCGGGCCCTTCCTCGGGCTGATCATCATCTATCTGAGACGGCACCTGCCGGAGAGCCCGCGCTGGCAGGTCACCCACGGCCGCGAGAAGGAGGCGGAGGAGTCCGTTGGCCGGATCGAACAGCACATAAAGGACGGCGGACACGAGCTTTCCGAGGTCGACGAGAAGCTCGCGATCGATGTGACGCCGCGCAAGAATCCGCCGTTCCGCGTGATCGCGCGCACGTTCCTGCGCACGTATCCCAAGCGCACCTTCCTCGGGCTGAGCATGATGATCACCCAGTCCTTCCTCTACAACGCCATCTTCTTCACGTACGCGCTGGTGCTGCAGCACTTCTATGGCATCTCCACGGCAAACGTGGCGCTGTACTTCTTCCCCTTCGCCCTAGGAAACCTGGCCGGACCGATCGTTCTCGGACCGCTATTCGACACCATCGGTCGCCGCAAGATGATCTTCGGCACGTACGCGATCGCCGGGATCGTTCTCGGCGTATCCGCTGCGTTCTTCCAGGCCGGCCTGCTCAACGCGGTGACTCAGACGATCTTCTGGTGCGTGTCGTTCTTCTTCGCCTCAGCGGGAGCATCATCCGCCTACCTGACAGTGAGCGAAATCTTCCCACTCGAACTTCGCGGACAGGCGATCTCCTACTTCTTCGCGATCGGCCAGATCGTCGGCTCCATCGCCCCGACACTGTACGGCGGATTCATCGGCAACGGCTCCAGCCGCGGCGCCCTCGCGTTCGGCTACTACCTCGGCGGGGCCATCATGCTCGCCGGTGGGATCATCGCACTGTTCTTCGCCGTCGACGCCGAACGCAAATCGCTTGAATCCATCACCGCTCCGCTCTCAGTCGACGGAGCATCGGGCAACGGGCACAGCTCGGAAACCGACGGTGAGTCCGGCGGCTGAAACGCCGCTGCGTCGCCGCCGAAGTGAAGAGACGATCAAGCGAGTTGCGGTACTGGGTGAACTGACCGGGCCGGTGCCCGTGTCTTCTTCGCCGGATCCATCCCGTGCGACAGCGGCAGCAACGGCCCCTTAGCCTGGATCCACCGAGCCGATGGTGATGGCTGGCTGAGTCCGATTCGGTGGGATTTTCGCATTCTTGGG
>NZ_BAAHAW010000038.1:0-72962 GCF_054777235.1 Humibacter antri
CGAACGCCGCCAGCTCACACTGGCAGCCTGACCAACCAACCACCTGTCCGGGAACAGGGGTCAACCTCAACCCGCGGGAATGAAACCGGCTCGACCCGCGGGAATGAGACCGGCTCGACCCGCGGGAGCCAGACCGGCTCAACCGGCGGGACCCGGACAGGCTCGACCCGCGGGACTCGGGCGGGTCGACCCGCGGAACGTCGATCAGCGCAGCACGGCGGCGCTGGCGAGGATGGCCTCGCGCACACGGTCGAGAGAGGGGCTGCGCAGGTTCCACTGCTGCCAGTAGAGCGGAACGTCGATGCCGTGCTCGTCGAGCACGACGATGTCGTCCCCCGCCTGCGACTGCTGCACCGTGGGGATCATTCCCCAGCCGAACCCGAGCCGCACTGCGGTCACGAAGTCGGCGGATGCCGGCACCTGATTCCGCGGCGGTGCGGCGTCGTCGACCCGGTGTTCGCGCAAGTAGCGGTGCTGGAGGTCGTCCTTGCGGTCGAAGTCCACATAAGGTGCCACGCGGAGTGCCGCCGCCGTGACGCCGTGCGGGAACCACCTGGCGGCGAATTCGCGCCCTGCAGTCGGCACGTATCGCATCACGCTGAGCGGCTGCACCGTGCATCCCTGCACCGGCGCCTTCTCGGCGGTGATGGCCGCCATCACGGTGCCGTCGCGCAGGTACGAGACCGTGTAGTCCTGGTCTTCGCGGTGGAACTCGAAGTCCAGGTCGTCGAGTCCGGCGAGCGCGGGCAGCACCCAGGTGGCCAGCGAGTCCGCGTTCACACCGAGCGAGATGGTGCGGCGCCCTCCCTCAGCTCCGGCCAGGTCGAGTGCGAGGGAGCCGGCCAGCGCATCCATCTGCCGAGCGACGCGCAGCGCGGCGGCACCGGACTCCGTGACGACGACAGGCTTGGAGCGCACCAGCAGCACGCGGCCGAGGGATGCCTCCAACGCTCGGATGCGCTGGCTCACGGCCGAGGGTGTGATGTGGAGGGCCCGTGCTGCGGCGTCCAGCGTGCCGTGCGTCACGGCGGCATCGAGCGCGCGAAGCTGCGCGAGGTCGAGATCCATCAACAGCAATGCTAATGCACCATAAGAAACAGTAGCTTCCCTTCATCATCCGGCAACCGTAGTGTCGTTCGGTGCCCGTCTCCCTCCCGCTCGCGTCGGCGACGTTCGCAATGCAGGCATCCGTGCACACGAACACGGCCGCGCCGGCACTCGGCACCGTTTTCGCGGGACTCGGATTCAGCCTGTCGCTGATCATGGCGATCGGGGCGCAGAACGCGTTCGTGCTGCGTCAGGGGCTGCGGCGCGAACACGTTCTGCCGATTGTGATCGTGTGCGCGGGAAGCGATGCCGTGCTCATCACGGCGGGGATCGCAGGCATCGGGGTGCTGGTGCTCGCCGCACCATGGGCGATCGCGATCGTTCGGTGGGTGGGCGTGGGGTTTCTCGTGGTGTACGGGGTGTTCGCCGCGAAGCGCGCACTCCGGCCGGGCGAGCTCGACCCGGCGTCGGGATCGGGACCGGCCGGACTCGGGGCCGTGCTCGGCGCTTGCTTCGCGTTCACCTGGCTCAACCCGCACGTCTACCTCGACACGGTCGTGCTGATGGGCACGGTCGGCAACGGCTACGGTGCGAACCGCTGGTGGTTCGCGCTCGGTGCCGCGCTGGCCAGTCTGATCTGGTTCATCGCTCTGGGATTCGGCGCACGACTGCTCGGTCCGCTCTTCCGCTCCCCCGTCGCCTGGCGGGTTCTCGACGTGCTGATCGCGATCACGATGTTCGTGATCGCGGCGACGATCGCTCTCGAGGCGCTCCATGCCGGTGCGGGGTGAAGTTCGTGACCGTGGCCTACGGCTTGGCGCCGTTGCCGAAGGATCCGTGCAGGGTGATGTTGCGGAACTCGGTGGTGTCGATGACGGCGCGCACCGCCGCAAGGGTCGCCGCGTCGTTCGGGCTCACCGTGACCCACAGCGAGCCGTAGTCGATTCGGCCGGTATACGGAATGCCGACTGAGAGCGACTGAACTCCGGCGGTGGCGGCAAGCGTGTAGAGACCCTCGGCCACCCCGAGCGAGTTCCGATCGTCGACGTTGCCGTCGAACGTGCCGTTCCAGCTCTGCGTGGTGGCGATGCGCCCCGGCACGGCGGGGGTCGTGATGCTGAGGTCGACGCCGGTCCAGCCGACGGTTCGCCCCAGCATCCTCGTCACCTGCGCGGTCTGCTGCGCCGTGGCATCCGGAGTCATGGCGACGGTGAACGACGCGTGGAACGAATGCTCCTCGACGCGCTTGGGGGACAGGCCGTTCCCCGGCTCCTGCCTGTACCGCCGGCTGAGCGTGATCCGCTTCGATGCATCGGCGACTCCCTCCAGCGCACGAATGCTCGTCAGCGCCGTCGTGAGCTCACGCGCCACGTACGGGTCGAGCGTCGGCGTGGGCACCGGTGTCGGCGTGGACGCCGAAGGGCGGGCGACGGGAACGGAGCCGAACGGACCGACAAGGGGGGCGCATCCTGCAAGGCATCCGCAGGCGACGATGACCGCGATGACGGTCGTCGTCCTCCTCGGATGCATGGGCGCCATCCTATGAGGACCCCACGAAGCCGCGCTCAGTTCTCGGCGATGCCGATCTTCGCATGCACACGCTTCATCCAGCGCGGCGCCCACCACATGATGCGCTCCTGCCAGGACATGAATGCCGGAACGAGCAGGCAGCGCACCAGGGTCGCGTCGATGAACACGGCGAAGGCGAGCGCCACGCCGAGTTGTTTGATGATGATCAGGTCGCCGGTGGCGAAGCCTGCGAAGACCACGATGATGATGAGTGCGGCCGAGGTGATGATGCGACCGGAGCGCTGCAGCCCGAGGGCGATCGCCTCGCGGCCCGGCACGGCGGCATCCACCCGTTCCTTGATGCGGGAGAGGATGAACATCTCGTAGTCCATCGCCAGGCCGAAGCCGAATGCCAGGGCGAGCAGCAGCACGATCACGTCGACGCCGTACACGCGGTCGGCGTCGAAGCCGAGAATGCCCGCGAACGCACCGTCTTGAAAGCCCCAGACGAGAAGCCCGAGCGAGGCCCCGAGCGAGAGCGCGCTGGCGAGGAGCGCCTTCAACGGGATCACGAGTGAACCCGTCATGAGGAAGAGCAGCACGATCGTGCCGACCGCGACGATGAGGATGGCCCACGGGGCCCCGCGCGCGAGCGAGTCGGCGAGATCGACCGTTCCGGCGTCGATGCCGGTGACCCAGTGATCGAAGCGCGGTGGGTCGGCGCGGATGCTCCGCACCACCTCGATTCCGTCGCGCGGGTTGACCTCGACCCGCGCAGTCCACGACTCGCCGGACTTCTGGGGCTGCTGAACGGCGTCGACGTGCGCGAGCTTCGTCACGTCGCGCGTCCAGTCCACGAGGTGCTCACGCGTCGTGGTGACCAGTTGCACGCGGGCGGGCGCGGCATCCGGGAACTCGTCGGTCAGCGTGGTCTCGAACGTGTACTGGCTGGAGGCGCGCGGCACGGCGTCGATGCTCGTGTTGGCGAGGTTGAGCGTGAGCACGGGGCTGGCCAGCATCAGGAGCACGACGACGCAGCCGAGCGTGACCAGTGCCGGATGCCGCTGCACCCGCCGTGTGAGGCGGGAGAAGAAGCCTTCTTCGGGGGCGACGTCGCCGAAACGCGTGATGTCGCGCCCGAGCCAGGGCAGCCGGGTGAGCGCGCCGGGCTTCAGCAGCTTCTGCCCGGTGAGGCCGATGATCGCCGGGATGAGCGTGGTCGCCGACAGCATGGCGATGACGGTGACGGCGATCGCGGCGATCCCGACCGCGTGCACGAACGTCGGCTCGAACACGAGCAGCCCGAGGCTGGCGATCGCGAACGTCGTTCCCGAGAACAGCACGGTGCGCCCGGCACGGTCGAGTGCGGTGGCGACCGCAGCGACCCTGACGGCCCGATCCCGTTCCCGTTCCCGTGCGCCTGATTGCGCCAGTTCGTCGTGATTGCGCCCGAATGTCTGGCGCAGTCGCGACGAACTGGCGCAATCGAGCGCGGCCACGGATGCCCGGTACTCCTCCCGGAAGCGGCTCACCACAAGCAGTCCGTAGTCGATGGAAAGGCCGAGGCCGACGGCCGTGACGACGTTGATCACGGTGTTCGCGATGTCGGTGACGTAGGTGAACGCCAGCAGCACGCCGAGCGACGTGACGATCGATGCGCCGGCGCCGATCAGCGGTAGCCCGGCCGCGATGAACCCGCCGAACACGATGAGCATGACCAGAAGCGCGATGGGCAGCGCGACGGTCTCGCCGCGGCGCAGGTCGTTCTCGCTGATCGACATCAGCGAATCGGTGAGCAGCTGCGTGCTGCCGACCGCTGCCGTCGCACTCGGGTGAGCGGTGCGCAGGTCGTCGGCGGCGGCATCCATCAGTCGCTGCGCGTGATCGACGGTGGCCTGCGAGGCCGAGTGACCGTCGACCCCGGAGACCGTCGCCGTGATCAGGACACCTCTGCCGTCTTTCGCGAAGAGCGGGGCGAACTGCGCTTTCGGGATCTGCGGGTTCTTGATGCCGCCGGGCACGGCGAGCGGATCGACGACTGTGGTGCCCGGGAGCGCGGCGAGGTCACGGGCGAGCACCGTGGTGCGGTCGACGATCTCGGGATCGGTGGGATCGACGCCGTGGATCAGCAGCGTGACGCTCTTGCCCGAGTTCGACGCGAGCCGATCGGCACCTGCGGAACTCTCGCCGTGCACGCTCGGCACGGATCCGCCCAGCCGGTCGAACAGCGTCTGTCCGCCGATTCCCCCGAGCGCCGTGGCCGCCGCTGCGGCGACGACCACGAGCCAGCACCCGAGAGTGACCCACGGATGCCGCGCCGCAGCCGCGCCGAGCCGTCCGATCGGCCCCGTGCGGCGACCCGTCAGCATGCGCAATCACCCCCGTACCGCCGGTTGTGCGCACCGCCGGTTGAGCTTGTCGAGACCGCCTCGTCACCGGGGCTACTGGTTTCGCTCCCTATCACCCCTCCACACGCCGCCAGCGGCGCGCGGAGCCTCCGGCGATGGGGGCCCAGGCTCAACCAGCGGAAGCGGCACGGGCTCAACCCACGGTAGAGCAGCGGAGCCGGGTCCGGCTCAGTGGCCGACGGTGAACCGGCGGTTCTCGTGTTTCGGGTCGGCGAGTTCGTCGACGAACGCGAGCGCGTAGTCGGCGCCGGAGATCTCGGAGGTGCCGTCATCCTTCGTGACCAGCAGGTCGCCGTCGGTGCGATAGGCACCTGTCGCCTCGCCGGGTGCGTAGCTTCCGTACAGGGCGGCCGGGCTCACGTAGAACCAGCGCAGGCCATCGCCGGCCGGCCGGTTGTGCTCGAGCCATTCGAGCACCTTGGTGTGCGTCGTCGCCTCCGGTTTCCACGCCTCCTGGAACTCCGGGGTGTCGTACAGGCGAGGTCCGCCCTCGGAGACGAACGAGCTGCCCGCGCCGCCGACGACGCCAAGCCGGGCGCCCGTGGTGGCCGCGGCATCCGCGATCGCCGGAAGCTGCGGCAGCAGCACGCTCTCACCGCCGGCGGTGGCGTGCACGGCGACGATGAGTGCATCTTCACCGTCGGCCAGTTGGGCGAGCGTCTGCGGGTCGGCGAACGACCCGGTCAGATACTCGACGCCGTCGAGCGGATGCTCAGGTGCCCGTCGCGACAGGGACCGCACCTGAAAGCCGCGCGACAGCGCCTCACGCGCGATGTTCGCGCCGGCGTAGCCGGTGCCTCCGATGATGGCGATCTTCATGCGTTCTCCTTCTTCTCGTGGGATGCCCGCCTGCTTCTCCGCGCACCGGCAGTCGATGCGAACGCATAGGGGGTCGTTCAGCCGAACAGCACGGATGGCGCGCGGATTCCCATTCCGGACGAGAAGTCGACCGGTGACCCGGGGCCGACCGGCGACTCGAGGCCGACCGGCGACTCAGTGCCGACCGGCGACTCAGTGCCGACCGGCGACTCAGTGCCGACCGGCGACTCAGTGCCGACCGGCGACTCAGTGCCGACCGGCGACTCAGGGCCGACGGCGACTCGGGGTCGACCGCCGAGCCGCCGGAGGTACGCCTCCGGCGCTGTCGCCGAACGTTCAGGCGTGGACCACGGCGAGCAGCGCTCCGCTGATGCCCGCCCACTCGCCCAGGAGCAGTCCGTCGCCGTCCTGAGGTTGCCCGGCCCGTTGCGCTCCGAGATCGCGCACCAGCGTCACGCGCACCTCGCCTGCATCCACGACGGTCGACACTGCATCGCTCTCGCACGTGAGCGACGCAGCAGCCGTGGGCGTCGCCGGCACCCGGGCATCCGGATGCCCGCTCCCCCGCACCTGCGCATCGCCGGGCTTCACCATGCGCTCGCCGTCGACCTCGTAGTACTGCTCCACCTCGCAGCCGCCGGTCACGACCGTGCGCACCAGTTCGGCGAGGTACACCGGGTCTCCGGTGGCGTCATAGACCCAGCGCGTACCGAGCACGCTGTGCTCGGTGGTGCCGATGAATGCGGCCTCCCCGTACTCCAGTGGCGCCTCACGGTAGGTCAGCGGCAGCTGGAGCGTCACGGCGCCCGTTGCTGTCTGGTGGCGAACAAGGAATGTCTCGATGCCGACCTTGCCCGCCGGGTCGTCGAAGCGGT
This sequence comes from Humibacter antri, assembly GCF_054777235.1. NCBI lineage: Bacteria > Bacillati > Actinomycetota > Actinomycetes > Micrococcales > Microbacteriaceae > Humibacter > Humibacter antri. The sequence continues at coordinate 6,659 of NZ_BAAHAW010000038.1, forward strand.
ACGCGGCGAGGCGTTCGAGCTCCGCGGTGGTGTCCCCCGGCCAGAACGGTTGCGACGGCAGCCAGTCCGCCATGAGCTCGAGTTTGGACGGAACGAGTTCTGCGTGGTGGATGAGCGCCATACGCCCACCCTGACACAACCACGCTTCCCCCTACGAGGCGGGCATGACGTACGCCTCGCCTACGCTGGCGAGCATGACGGATGCCGCGCACGGTGCAGCCGGCTCCACCCGGATGCACCGTGGCCAACTCGACATAGAGGTATCCACGGTGGCGGCGCTCGTCGCCGACCAGTTCCCGCAGTGGGCGACCCTCGCGGTGCGCCGTGCCGCAGGCTCCGGAACGATGAACGCGCTGTTCCGCATCGGCGACGCACTTGCGGCCCGACTGCCGCTCGTCATCGACGATCCGGATGCCGCACTCGCCACCCTGCACAAGGAAGCGGATGCCGCGCACGACTTCGCACTCGCGACGCACTTTCCCGCTCCGACCGTGGCCGCGATCGGCGGACCCGGCCCCGGGTATCCCGGCCCGTGGTGCATCACCACGTGGATCGAGGGGGAACCCGCGACACCGGATGCTCTGGCGCACTCGACCGGGTTCGCCCGCGATGTCGCCGCCCTGATCCGCGACCTCCGCGCGGCGCCCGTGAACGGCCGGTCGTTCCACGGCAGCGGGCGCGGCGGCGACCTGCGCACGCACGACGGCTGGATGGCCACCTGCTTCGACAACAGCGAGGCACTGCTCGATGTCCCATCCTTGCGTCGCGCCTGGGCTGTACTCCGCGACCTTCCTCGGCGCTCACCCGCTGTGATGTCGCACACCGATCTCATCCCGGCCAACCTGCTCGTCCGCGGCGGGCGTCTCACCGGTGTGCTCGATGTCGGCGGCTTCCAGGCGGCCGATCCCGCGCTCGATCTGGTGGTGGCGTGGCACCTGCTCGAGGAGCCCGCACGGAGTGAGCTGCGGGCGGCGCTGCAGGCGGACATCCGTGACGACGCGTCTGACGAAACCGACGACGACGAAACCGACAACGAGGCGCTGGAGTGGGCGAGGGGGGCGGCTTGGTCGTTCGAGCAGGCTATGGGGCTCGTCTGGTATTACTGCGAGAGCAACCCGGTGATGAGTGAGCTCGGGGCGAGCACGCTGCGGCGCATCATGGCATCCGGGGTGCTTTCCGATGTGCTGGAGGGAAGAGACAGATGGACCTGACCGAGCAGCAGAAGACCTTTCTCGAGAGCCACCGCGCGGCGGCGATGATCACGAACGGCCGCGACGGCATGCCGAAGGCCGTGCGCGTCGGTGTGGTTCTCGTCGACGGCCGCGTGTGGAGCAGCGGAACGCAGAGCCGGGTACGCACCCGCAGGGTGCGTCGAGACCCTCGCTGCACGATGTTCGTCTTCGACCAGGCGTATTCGTACCTCACCATCGAAGGCACGATCACGGTGCTCGACGGCCCGGATGCGCCGCAGCAGAACCTACGGCTGTTCCGCATCATGCAGAACCGACCGGACGGTCCACTGAACTGGTACGGCACGGAGCTCGACGAGCCGGCCTTCCTCACGCGCATGGTCGAGGAGGAGCGTCTCGTCTATGAGCTGGCCCCGTCCCGCGCCTACGGTCTCGCCTGAGCCGGCGTCGGGCGTGCCGGCGTCGCGACCCTGACTCGAGGGTGTTCGTACTCGAGCGAGTTCGTACTCGAGCGTGAGACTGCACGCCCGCCCCGAGAGAGCGGGCATATCCCACTGTTTCGGGGCGGACGTGCAGTCTCGCGAAGCCGGCACGTCGCCGGCGCGTCGCCGGCCCGGGGCCGGAGCGTCGCCGGCGCGTGGGTTCGCCCGGAGCTGGCCCGCCGCGGGCTACGCTCGGAGCGTGCCCGCCGCCCACGCCGGGCCAGCGGAAGGATGCGCATGCCCGACACCACCGACAGCCGCGTGGCCGTCTACATCGACTTCGACAACATCGTCATCTCCCGCTACGACCAGGTCAATGGGCGCAACTCGTTCCAGCGGGACCGAGTGCGCCAGTTCAACCCTTCGACAAGCTCAGGGCAGGCTCCTTCGACAAGCTCAGGGCAGGCTCCTTCGACAAGCTCAGGGCAGGCTCCTTCGACAAGCTCAGGGCAGGCTCCTTCGACAAGCTCAGGGCACGGCCCCGAGGCGGGAGCGGATGCCTCCCTCGCCGCGAAGCTCGAGGCATCCACCGTTGACGTGGGTGCCGTGATCGACTTCGCGGCGTCCTTCGGCACGCTGGTGCTCACCAGGGCGTACGCGGACTGGTCGGCGCAGGTCAACGCGGAGTACCGACACCAGCTGGTGGGTCGAGCAGTGGACCTCGTTCAACTGTTCCCGGCGGCGGCGTACGCGAAGAACGGTGCGGACATCCGTCTCGCCGTCGATGCCGTTGAAGACATGTTCCGTCTGCCCGACCTCACACACGTGGTGATCGTGGCAGGCGACAGCGACTACGTGCCGCTCGCCCAGCGCTGCAAGCGGCTCGGCCGTTACGTGGTCGGAATCGGGGTCGCCGGGTCCACCAGCCGCACGCTCGCCGCTGCGTGCGACGAGTTCTACACGTACGACGCGCTGCCGGGCGTGGAGCGTGCGACACCGCCGCGCGCGAAGGCGCCCCGGGCCGGCGTGGAGTCGAGCGATGCCGACAGCGCCGCCGAGGCAGTGCCGGAGTCCGCCGGGAAGACGTCGACCGCGCGCTCGTCGAAGGCGAAGTCCGCGGCGAAGAGCGGCGCGGTCAAGCGCGAGCCTGCCGCAGCACGTGATCGCGTCGAGTCCGATGAGAACCACGAACTCGACGTGCGGGTGGAGCTCGAGAACGCCGAGCTCGAGAACGCCGAGCTCGACGATGCGGACGACGCAGGCCGTGACCCGCAGGAGGAGGCCACCGGGCTGCTCGACCGTGCACTGCGCATCGGACACGAGAAGGACGACTCCGAATGGCTGCACTCTTCGGCGGTGAAGTCGCAGATCAAGCGCATGGATCCGTCGTTCAGCGAGAAGCAGCTCGGCTTCCGGTCGTTCTCCGACTTCATCAAGTCCCGTCCGGAGATCGCCGAGCTCGACGACAGCAGCACCACGCAGCTGGTACGCCTGAAGCCGCAGCCGGAGATCACGGCCGCCGCGTCGAAGCGCTCGCCGCGTCGCGCGAAGGGCTGACGCAGTTCAGGTCGCAGTTCTCGTCGGATGCCGCCAGCCGAAGAGACGAAAAGTGCGACCTGAATCGTTGGTCAGGTCTCCATCGTGTCGAGGATGCCCGCCAGCGATTCGAACGTCGTGCGCGGGTTGAGGATCGCGAAGCGCGTGTTCGGCCGCCCGGCGTGCGAGCTCGGGACGACGAACGCACGCTGGTCGCGCAGCAACCGGGCGGACCACGCGTCGTAATCCGGTCTCGACCAGCCATCGCGCTCGAACACCACGACCGAGAGCTGCGGCTCGCGCACCAGCCGGAATCCGTCGCGAGACCGGATCTCGTGTGCGATCCGGCGGGCCAGCAGGATCGATGCGGTCACGGCATCCCGGTACGCCGCCGCGCCGTGCGAGGCGAGCGAGAACCACAGCGGAAGGCCGCGGGCTCGGCGCGTGAGCTGCACCGCGTAGTCGGACGGGCTCCACTCCGCAGCCTCGGTGAGGGTGTCGAGGTAGTCCGCGTGCTGGGTGTGGGCGCGTCGCCCGGTCTCAGGGTCACGGTAGATCAGCGCACAGGCGTCGAACGGTGCGAACAGCCACTTGTGCGGATCGACGATCAGCGAGTCCGCGCGTTCCACCCCCGCGAAGAGCGGGCGCGCCAGGGACGACAGCATGCCGGCGAGACCGTACGCGCCGTCGACGTGCAGCCAGAAGTCGAACTCCTCCCGCAGCGCTGCGAGAGACGCGATGTCGTCGACGATGCCGAAGTTGGTCGAGCCGGCGGTGGCGACAACGGCGAACACGCGGTCTCCGAAGCGTTCCAGCACGGGCCGCACAGCCCCGCCTGTCAGTCTGCCGGACGGCCCGGGATCGACGGTGACGATGTCGACATCCATCACCCTGGCCGCCGACACGATCGACGAGTGTGCCTCTGCGTTGCAGACGACGACCCACCTGCCGCCCGGGTCGCCGACGCGTGCGACCGCCGACTCCCGCGCGGCCACCAGCGCCGAGAGGTTGCCGAGCGTGCCGCCCTGTACGAACACGCCCCCCGCACCGGCGGGCAGGCCGAACTCCGCCGCGAGGAACGACAGCACCTCGTTCTCCGCGTGCACGGCGCCGGACCCCTCGAGCCACGAACCGCCGTAGACGGCTGTGGCCGACACGACGAGGTCGAACGCGGTCGCGGCCTTCGTCGGCGCGGTCGGAATGAACGACAGGTAGTCGGGATGATCCGTCGTGATGCAGGCGGGCGCCAGCACGTCGGCGAACACCTCGAGCGCCCGTTCCGGCCCGATGCCGCTCTCCGTCACGGTGGCACCCGAGCGCTCGCGCAGCTCGGGTTCGGTCGCGGTGCGATCGAGCGGAGTGGTGGTGGAGAGCATCCGCTCCCTGGCATAGGCGAGAACGGCGTCGACGAGAACGACCGTCTCGTCGGTCACGGCGTGCATGCGGTCGCTACGACTCACGGCGACTCCTCTCGGCGCAGGGCGTGTCTCTTGATTTCCGACTCGGCTGCTGAGGCACGACGATCCATCATCTCGCACCGCTCATGACGCACCCGGACCGCATGTCTGCCCCGCCGGACGTCGTCCGGATATCACGTCTCCCGCGCTGGACGTCTTCCGCACCGTCCGTCTTCCGCACCGTGCGTCTTCCGCACCGTCCGTCTTCCGCACCGTCCGCTTTCCGTACCGCCCGCTTTCCGTACCGCCCCTCTTCCACACCGGACACTGTTCGTCTACGATCGTGGAATAACGGAAGGATCGACATGCCTACTGCCCCCGCGACCGGACACCCCCAGCACACGCCGGTTCCGTTCGACCCCCAGGTCACAGCGGTGCTCGACGCGCTCCCCGCTCAGCCGCCCCTCACCCGAGAGACGCTGCGCTCAGGGCCGGCGATGCCGTTCCCCGACAACGACGCGGTCATCGGCGAGCGCGCCATCGACTGGGAGGACCGCATCATTCCCGGCCCCGTGGGCGCGCCCGATCTCGAGGTGACGATCTACCGTCCGCGTGGGCGCGTGGGCGAGACACTGCCGGCCGTGTACAACATCCACGGCGGCGGGATGATCGTCGGCCACCGCTCCTGGGAGGCCGGGCGAGTCGTCGACATCGTCGACGAGCTGGGCGTGGTCGGCGTCAACGTCGAGTACCGTCTTGCGCCGGAGCATCCGTACCCGGCGGGAGCCGAGGACTGCTACGCCGGATTCCGGTGGTTGGCCGAGAACGCCACGAGCCTCGGAGTCGACCCCGAGCGCATCGTCGTGATGGGCGGGAGTGCCGGCGGAGGATTCTCGGCGGCCGTGGCACTGCTGGCCAGGGACCGCAAAGGACCGAGCATGGCCGGGCAGCTACTGCTGTGCCCCATGCTCGACAACACCAACTCGACGATCTCGAGCCTGCAGTACGACGGGATCGGAACGTGGCAGCGCGAACTCAACCTGCTGGCCTGGTCGTGCGTGCTCGGCGATGACCTGGCGTTCTCGACGGATGCCCCCGCTTACGCCGCTCCCACCCGCGCGGCCGACCTCTCGGGCCTTCCACCCGCGTTCATCGAGGTGGGTGCGGCCGAGATGTTCCGGGACGAAGACGTGGAGTTCGCCTCCCGCATCTGGGCGACCGGCGGACAGGCCGAGCTGCACGTGTGGGCAGGCGGAGCGCACGGATTCGACATGTATATGCCCGAAAGCGACGTGGCACGAGCCGCGCTCGCTGCCCGGTCATCCTGGTTGCGCCGCGTGCTCGGGGTGTGAACGCACCACCCACGAGGCGAATGAGCCCGCTGCGGGCGATGCTGGTGCTCGGCGTGCTCGAGGCGTTCGGGCCGCTGTCGATGGACCTGTACTCGCCCCAGCTGCCGCACCTGGCGTCGAGCCTCGGGGCGTCCGACTCTCTGGCGCAGGCAACGATGTCCGCCTGCATGATCGGGCTCGGCGTCGGGCAGTTGATCGCCGGCCCCCTGAGCGATCGCCTCGGCAGGCGCCGTCCGCTGATGGTGGGAGTCGCGGCGTTCGCTCTGCTGTCCCTGCTGTGCGCGCTCGCGCCGAACATCCAGGTGCTTCTCATCGCGCGGGCACTTCAGGGCCTCGCGGGTTCTGCCGGAATCGTGATCTCGCTCGCCGTGGCCCGCGATCTGTTCGACGGGATAGAGCTCTCACGCATGCTCTCGCTGCTCGCACTGGTCTCCGGCGCGGCGCCCATCGTCGCACCGCTGATCGGCGGGCAGCTCGCCCTCGTGATGGACTGGCGCGGCATCTTCGTCGTGCTCGCGGGCATCGGCGTCGCCCTGCTCGTGCTCGTGGTGTTCGGCATGCCGGAGACGTTGCCGCCAGCGGCCCGTCATGCCGGCGGGGTGCGCGAGATCGGCCGGCACGTGGGCGCAGTGGGCAGGGATCGTCTCTTCGTCGCGGTACTGCTGAGCCTGGCCCTTGGCGGCATCGGATTCTTCGCCTACCTGTCGATGTCGAGCTTCGTGTTCGAAGGCCAGTTCGGCTTCACCCCTCAGCTCTACAGCCTGGTGTTCGCCGGTTGCGCCGTTGCGAACATCGGCGGGGGTCAGCTCAGTCGCCTGATCGTGCGCAGGCTGGGGCCGTTGCGCATGTACCTCACCGGCATCACCGCCACGTTGGCCGCGGCCGTCGCACTGCTGTCGGGTGCGCTCTGGTCCACCGGCGTGATCGTACTCATCGGGGCACTCGCGCTGTACCTCTTCGCGTCGGGACTCGGAGGTCCGAACAGCTCGGCGCTCGCGCTGTCCCAACATGGTGAACGTGCCGGCACCGCAGCGGCACTTCTCGGTTCGGGCATGTTCATCGTCGGGCCGATCGTCGCGCCGCTCGCGGCAATCGGCGGCTCGACCGCCCTCACCATGGCCGCCGTGATCACCGTCACGAGTGCCGCGGCCGCGGCCGTCGCCTGGTTCGGGGTGCGACCAGCCGCGCGAAGCACACTGCAGACCCTGCGCATTTCTCAGGAGCCGGCCCGGCCGGCCGAGCCGGAGTCCGCATGATTCCGCGACAGGGCACGGCCCGTCCGCCGCACGCTCCTGAGAAGTGAGCACCGGGCGACTTGACCGAGCGCGCACGCTTCGAGCCTCGCACTGAACGCGTCGGCGGTCGCACTGTTCGCGCATCGCTCCCGCTGCGAGACTGACCCGATGGAGCACCAGCATGCCCAGGCCCACGAGCACGACGCGCAGCACGGCCACGACGCTCAGCACGGCCACCGCCACGACGCGCAGCACGACCATGCCCCAGCGCAGCCGCACCCGCTCGATGCGCTGACCGGCGAGGAGATCGACGCGGCCAGGAGCATCCTGGTCGACGCAGGGCTGGTGACCGAGTCCACTCGGGTGCCGATGCTGCTGCCGGATGAGCCGACGAAGGACGAGCTGAAGGCATGGCGGCCGGGGGACCCGATCGACCGGCGGGTCGACGTCACGCTGCTCGAGGGCACCACGGGAACCGTGACCGAGGTCATCGTCTCCATCACCCACCGCCGCATCGACAACGTGCGCGAGCACGACGCGGCACACGAGCCGTACGGACAGCCGCAGTACCTGTTCGAGGAGTACGAGCGAGCCGAGGCGCTCGTGAAGGCGTCGCCCGGGTGGCAGGCGGCAATGCGGCGCCGTGGGCTCGAAGACCGCATGGAGCTCGCATTCTGTTCGCCACTGGCGCCCGGATTCACGGGCAGGAGCGACGAGATCGGTCGGCGCATCATCCGCTCGCTCACCTTCTTGCGCGACTTCGAGAACGACTCCCCCTGGGCTCACCCCGTCGAGGGGCTCATCGCCCACATCGACCTCGTCGAGAACCGGGTGATCCGCGTCGAGGACGAGGGCGACATTCCGGTGCCCGCCGGATCGGGCAACTACACGCCGGATGCCGTCGGCCCCGCGCGCGAGTCGCTCAAGCCGATAGAGATCACGCAGCCCCAGGGCCCGAGCTTCACCGTCGACGGGTCGCTCGTGCAATGGGAAGGATGGTCGCTGCGCGTCGGGTTCAACGCCCGCGAAGGGCTCGTGCTGAACGACGTGCGCTTCCAGGACCGCTCCGTGCTCACCCGCGCGAGCATCCCCGAGATGGTGGTGCCGTACGGCGACACCACACCCACCCGGTTCTGGATCAGCTACTTCGACGCCGGCGAATACCTCCTGGGCAAGAACGCGAACCCCCTCGAGCTCGGCTGCGACTGCCTGGGCGTCATCCACTACTTCGATGGCCATGTCGCGGATGACCGTGGGCACGCCGTGAAGATCCCGAACGTGGTGTGCATGCACGAGGAGGACTACGGCGTGCTCTGGAAGCACACCGACCTGGCCGGGCACGCCGAGGTGCGGCGATCGCGCCGGCTGGTCGTTTCGTACTTCGCCACGATCGGCAACTACGACTACGGCTTCTACTGGTACCTCTACCTCGACGGTTCGATCCAGGTGGAGACGAAGGCGACGGGGATCGTGTTCGTGGGCGCCGGGCATCCGGGGTCCGAGAACGCGCACGCGACCGAGATCGCACCCGGTGCGTTCGCCCCCGTGCACCAGCACCTGTTCTGCGCCCGCCTCGATGTGGCGATCGACGGGGAGAGCAACCGGCTCGTCGAGGTGGATGCCACGCGCATCCCGATGGGCGTCGAGAATCCGTTCGGCAACGCTTTCACCTGGACGCAGACGCCGCTGACCAGCGAGAAGCAGGCCGTGCGCGAGGCCGACACGTCGGTCGCCCGGGTGTGGGAGGTGCAGTCGACCACACGCACGAACCACGTCGGCAAGCCCACGGCGTACCATCTGCTTCCTGAGCCGACCGCTCTGCTGATGGCCGACCCCGCGTCGTCTGTGGCAGCGCGCGCCGCGTTCGCCACGAAGCACCTGTGGGGCACGGCCTACGACCGTGACGAGCGCTGGCCGGCCGGGCGCTACCCCAATGCCCACTCAGGCGGATCCGGGCTGCCCGAGTACATCGCCGACGACCGCTCGCTCGACGGGGCGGACCTGGTGCTCTGGCACACGTTCGGGCTCACGCACATTCCTCGCCCCGAGGACTGGCCGATCATGCCCGTCGACTACGCGGGGTTCTGGTTCAAGCCGTACGGGTTCTGCGACGTGAACCCGGCCATGGACATCCCCGTGGCGTCGCAGGCGCACGACTCGTGCGCGTGTGACGGTGATGCGTGCGGCAGTGGTGCATGCAGTTGCGCGTGATGCGCGCATCCGCCTGATGCGCCCATCTGCGTGACGCGCGCATCCGCCGAATGCGCTGCAGCAGAGGCGCATCGTCCGGATCGCCGCGAGGGACGCCCGCCGAGCAGTCGAAACGTCGCGGGCCGGAATTGTGGGCCTGAACTGTCGTTGATCTTCGCTGAAGCGACATCTCGGGACCCCAAGTCGATCGTCCAGGCCCGGAGCGAGCGCCGGCACAACGGTCGACGGACGTGCGAACGGATGCCTCAACACCATTCGTCTACACTTGACGACAAAACCCGGCCGGGAACGGAGAGCACATGCCCAAGGCGATCGACCACGACCAGCGCCGTCGGGAGATCATCGACGTCACCTGGGACCTGATCGTCAAGGGCGGGCTGGAAGCCGCGACCATGCGAGAGATCGCCTCGGAGGCCGGCTTCGCCAACGGCGCTCTCAAGCACTACTTCCCCGGCAAAGACGAGATCGTGATGGGCGCCTATCAGCGCTCGATGGATCAGGTGATCGCACGGCTCAATGAGGCGGTGGAAGGCTTGGAGGGGATCGCGGCGTTGCGCGCTCTCGTGCGCGCCACCATGCCGATGGACGACGATGCCCGCAAGTCGGCTCGCGTCCTGCTCGCGTTCTGGGAGCGCGGACTGTCGTCGCAGGCGATCCGCGACTCCTACGACACCCACCTGGAGGGGTGGCACCACGACCTGGCCGTGCTCATCGGCCAGTGCCGCGAACAGGGCGCGATCACGATCGCCACTCCCGACGAGGAGCTGGTCAACGAGATCATCCTGCTGAACGTCGGTGCCACCGTGCTGAGCGCGATCGGCCCGCAGTTCGTGACCCCGGAGATCCTCGACGGCATGATCGAGGATCTCTTCGAACGCATGGGAGTGACTGCAGCGGTCTGAGCCGTCTGAGCGGTCTGAGCGGTCGACTCAGGGCGGTCGGCTCAGGGCGGTCGGCGACCCCAGAGGAGTGGCGGCACAGGACTGTCAGCGACCCAGTGCGGTCAACGACCGAGTGCCGTCAGCGGCCCCGTGCGGTCGGCGACCGAGTGCCGTCCACGACCCCGCGCCGTCCACGACCCAAGACGGCCAGCGACCCGGAGCCGTCAGCTCCCCTAGACGGTCAGCGACTCAGGATGCGTCGCAGCCAGCTGTTTCGCGCGTCGCTCGAGGCCGAGCCGACGATCGAGTCGGGTGAGAAGCCGCCGAACCCGTGATGGGCACCCGCCCACACGTGCAGTTCGCAGTCGCCGCCCGTCGCCCAGATGCGCGACGCATAGTCGACGGCCTCGTCGCGGAAGATCTCCGCAGCGCCGACCTCGATGTACGTCGGCGGCAAACCTGACAGGTCGTCGGCTCTGGCCGGAGCGGCCGACCAGTGAACGGCATCCGTTCCCGCCGCGTCGCCCAGCAGCGCCGTCCACGCGGTGTCGTTGTTGTTGCGGTCCCAGAGGCCGATGCCGTCGTACTGCCGAGTCGACGGCGACACGTTGCGATCGTCGAGCATCGGGGCATCCAACAGCTGTGCGATCAGGGCAGGGCCCTTGCGCTCACGGGCCAGTAGTGCGATCGCGGCGGAGAGTCCGCCACCGGCAGACGATCCCATGACGAGGATGCGTGCCGCGTCGACCCCGAGTTCGCCCGCGTGATCCGAGAACCAGGCGAGCCCGGTGTAGCAGTCCTCCACACCTGCAGGCCACGGGTCCTCAGGAGCCAGCCGGTACTCCACGCAGACCGCGACGACGCCCAGTTCGGCGACGAGCGGCACGACCGACCCGACGGCCATGTACCTGTTGCCGAGCACCATGCCGCCACCGTGAATGGCGAGGACACCGGCGGCACCCTGCACCGGTTCGATCGGACTGACGACGGTGAGCGCGATGTCAGGATCGCCCGCTCCCCTGCCCGGGATGACCAGTTCGCTCAGGCGCACCGGCAGATCGTCGGGCATTCCTCCTTCGGTCGTCGTCGTGCGCTCGACATGCTCACGGCTGGCGATGATGGTGTCGGCGCGCAGCGGGAACGGCTCGAACGTCTGGCGCATGAGTTCCATGCCGGGAAGAAGCGCAGGATCGTACGGCACAGGCGGCAGCGCGGAGTAGGTGGTCCGGGTCATGGTCACTCCTTCGTGAACGGGGGGCGAAACAGGCGGATACGTCAGGGCCCGGCCGGGTCGACGATGTTCTTGTCGGCCCAGAACGGGTCGACGGCCGCGCGGAGTTCGGCGGCGCCGAGCTGCTCCACGAGCTCGAACGCGGCGAGGTTGTCGTCGAGTTGCGAAACCTTCGTCGCCCCGAACAACGTGGTCGCGTTCGCCGGGTGCGTCAGGGCGAACGCGACCGCCAAGCGGGCCGGCGACGTGCCGAGCCGTTCGGCGAGCGCGACGTATTCCGGAAGGTTCCGCAGCAGCGTGGCTCGTACCTCGCCCGGATCCCGCCCGACCTCGCGGGAGAGCTCCGTCTTGCCTGCGAGATATCCACCCTCGAGGCAGTCCGAGGCCTCGAACACGAATCCGTCGGCGAACAACGCCGCAAATGGCTCCCCGTCGGCGATGGACCGGCGGGCGACGGAGTACTTCAGCTGCGCGAAGACCGGCCCGGTAAGGCCCTCGTCGGCGGCGATGCGACGCAGCTCGGCGATGTTCGCGGCGGACCAGTTGTTCACGCCCCAGGCGCGGGTGAGCCCGGCATCCACGAGCTCCTGCATCGCCTGCGCGATGTCGTGCATCGTGAGGTCGTCGCGGTGGATGTCGCCCAGCACCACGAGATCGGCATGCCCGGTCCCCACTCGGAACAGCGCGCGCTCGAGCTGCGTGCGGAATCCGGAGTCGTAGGCATCCGTCCACACCTTCTCGCTGAGCAGGTAGTCGTCGCGGGCCACACCGACCCCGCGGATGATCGCCGAGAACAGCACGTCGGTGATCGCCGGCGGCTGCACGCCGGGAAAGCCGTACACGCCGACGTCGAACAGGTTGACGCCGCGCTCGATCGCCGTTCCGACGAGTTCGACGGCGTCTTCGAAGTCCATGCGGTCGTAGGTGTGCCACGAGCCCAGCGCGAGCGCGGGCACCTGGACTCCGGATGCCCCGAGCACACGCCCCGGCACGGTCTCGGTCGTCTTCACTGTCATGTTCGCTCCTTCGCGAATCGCGGGTGTGTGAGGTGCGGGCTCGGTCACGGCAGCCGGGGGTCGATCACGGCAGCCGGGGGTCGATCACGGCCTTGAGCTCGGTCTGCTCGTGCATGTGCACGATGCATTCGGACGCCTCGCTCAGTCCGACAGGTGCGCTGAACAACTCGTCCCAGTCGAAACGGTTGGCGAACGAGTCGAAGAACCGGATGGCGTGCTCGTAGTCGGAGACGTCGCCATTGATCGATCCGATCACCGTGAGCTCCTTGCCCATGATCCCGGAGAGCGGGAACGGCTGACCGACCGGCCCGGTGCTGCCGATGACGACGAACGTGCCGCGCGCCGCGGCCATGCCGATCGCTTCGGGACCGACGCTCGGCGCGCCGGCGAGGTCGACCACCAGGTTCGCGCCCTTGCCGCCGGTCAGCTCCTGAACCCGCTGCACGATTCCCTCGCTGCCGAGGTCGATGTTCACGACGTGGTGGGCACCGAAGCGCTTGGCCACCTCGAGCCGGGAGTCCGGCCCGCCGACGGTGATCACTGTTCCCGCGCCCGAGAGGCGAGCCACCGCGGTCGCGAACACCCCGAGCGCGCCGGAGCCCTGGATGACCACGGTATCGCCCGCGCGAACCCCGCCGGCGCGGTCGAAGCCTCTGAGCACCGTCTTGGCCGCGCATCCGGCCATGGCCGCCCAGGCATCTTTCACCGTGTCGGGGAGGATGAGCTTCTGCGCGCCTGGCGTGACGTACGCGTACTCCGCCAGGCCTGCGGTGGCGAAGGGAGCCAGGTCGCTGCGCTGCAGGAAGCCGTAGCCGCGACGCTCGCAGAACACCGGCTCGCGCAGCACCGTGCAGCCGTAGCACTGGCCGCACACGGATTCGGACCAGCCGATGCGCTGGCCGAGTTCGATCGAGCGACCCAGTGCATCGTGCGCGCCATCGCCCACGGCGATCACCTCACCGACCATCTCGTGACCGAGAACCATCGGAAGCATGCCGGGGAACGACATCTTGCCTTCCCAGATCTCGATGTCGGTGCCGCAGAGCGTCGAGCACAGCAGCCGCACGAGAGCGGCTCCCGGTTCGATCCGCTCGGGGAGGGGAAGGTTCTGCAACTGGAGAGGTGCACCGTGTTCGACGAGCACCGCTGCTCGGGTGGTGGTGGGAAGATTCACGTGCGTTAGTCTACATGCGTTGACATTCCCGCAACAGACGCGAAATGAGGAATCCGTGATCGAAGACGAGGTCAGCGCCGACCTGGTGCTGCGCGGCGGTCGAGTGCATGTGCTCGACGCGGCAGACAGCCGAGGCGAGGCGATCGCGGTGCGATCGGGACGCATCGTCGCCGTCGGCACGAGCGCCGGACTCGAAGCACTGACCGGTCCGCGCACCACCGTGGTCGAGCTCGATGGCCGCAGTGTGCTGCCGGGGATCAACGATTCCCACCTCCACGCGTCGTGGCTCGGCGCGCTCTGGCCGCGCACCGTCTTCGGCGGCGGCGAACCCGACGACGGCCCGCTCGTGACGACGGATGCCGAGCGCCGCGCCGCGCTCCTGCGCGCTGGTGACCTGCTCGCCTCGCTCGGCATCACCAGCTACACCGAGCCCGGCATCGGCCCCGGTGAGGATGCCGGCACCACCGGCAGTTTCGGATCCGCGGTACTCGACGCCTACCGCCGCCTCGACTCCGACGGACTGCTGCGGGCGCGGGTGAACCTGCTCCTGCTGTTCGGCCTGGTCGACGGTGCGAGCCGGGCGAGCGACATCCTCGCCGGCATCCGGCATACGGATGTCTCCACCCCCGATCCGGAGCGCTTCCGCATCGCGGGGGTCAAGGTGTTCGGCGACGGGATACCGCCGATGCGCAATGCCTATATCCACAGTTGCTACGTCGATGGCTCGCACGGCGCACTGCTGCTCGAGGGCGCCGACGAGGCGCAGCAGGAAGCCGACCTGCGTGCCGTCATCCGCGCGGCGCACCGGGCAGGGCTGCAGGTGGCTGTGCACGCCACAGGCGACCGGACGATCGACCTGGTCATCGATGCGGTGCGCGAGGCGAAGGCGGAGCATCCGGCCGACCTTCGGCACTACCTGGTGCACGCCGACATGCTTTCGGCTTCGAGCACGGCGGCACTGGCTGAACTCGGCATGGGCGCGACAGTGCAGGCCGGCATCGCCGCCTTCACCGGAGAGTGGGCCGACGCGGCCTTCCCCGCGGGCGTCGGGGCCCCATCGTGGCCGTTCCGCGCGCTCCTGCAGAACGGCGTGAACGCGACGCTCAGCTCCGATGCCCCCGTGCTGTCGCCGGACTGGCGCACCGAGATCGCCGCAGCCGACCGACTGCTCGGTCCGGCCGACGACGCCCGCGCCCGGATGCACGAACTCCTGCGCCGCTACACCGCCGTGCCGGCATGGCAAGACGGCGCCGAATCGTGGAAGGGCACACTGGAACGCGGCAAGGTCGCCGACCTCGCCGTGCTCTCCGGCGACCCCGACGACGTCGGACCGGCAGGGTTGCCCGATCTGGCCGTCGAGCTCACCTACCTCGGCGGCGAGGTCGTGTTCGATGCGGCGTCGGAGTCGGTGGAGGCCGCCCGAGCGTGACCCGGCGTCGCCCGCGCAGGCGCCGGCGTCGCTGGGCGCCGCACGTCCGCGAGACTGCACGCCCGCCCCGAGAGTGCGGGGTTTACCTGCTGTTTCGGGGCGGGCGTGCAGTCTCGCGGGGAAGACGCGGTCGTGCCGCGTCGGGCCGGCAGCTGCCGCGTCGAGCCGGAAGCTCGCCACGTCAGGCCAGAAGCTGCCCGCCGTCGACCGGGAGGCTCACGCCGGTGATGCCGGCGGCGGAGTCCGAGGCGAGGAACACTGCGGCTGCCGCCACCTGGGCGGGATCGGCCAGCTGCTTCAGCGGGATGCGCGACACCCACGCCTCGCGCATCGGCGAACCCTCGGGCATCCCGGCCTTCATCATCGGCGTGTCGACCGGTCCGGGCGCGACGGCGTTCACGCGGATGCCGTGTGCCGCCAGTTCGATGGCCGCCCATCTAGTCTGCGCATCCACAGCCGCCTTCGTCGTCTCGTACGCGCCCATGCCCGGAGTGGGCTGCCGGCCTCCGATGGACGAGATGTTCACGATGGCCCCGCGGATGCCCGCCTCGACCATGTGCCGTGACACCGCCTGCGTCACGGCGAACGTTCCGAGGATGTTCACCCGAACGGTGGTCTCGTAGTCCGCGACCGGCAGCGTCATCACATCGCCGTGCAGGTGCAGGATGCCCGCATTGTTCACCAGCACCGCGATCGGGCCGTGCGTCGAGACGATCTCCTGCACTCCCGCGGCCACGGCATCGGCATCGGTGATGTCGAGACCGAGCGCGGTGACACCGAGCTCCTCCGCGACCGCAGAGACTCGGGACGTCGGCAGATCGACCAGCACGACCAGGTCGCCCGCCTCCCGGAACGCCTCGGCGAGGCTGCGGCCGATGCCTCCCGCCCCACCCGTGATCAAGACCGTACGTGTGCTCACCATCGACTCCTTCGAAAACGGCGCTTTGATTTCAGCCGGTACTGTCCCGGCCCTACAGACGTTATTATACAAGCGTAGAAAAACGCTCATCGACGAGCTTCTGGAGGAGCCGTGACCATCGACGACGCCGCAACACCGACCACCGCGATACTGACCACCGCGACACCGACCACCGCCGCGCAGACATCCGCGCCGGCGCCTGCGGGTTCCGATCCCCGCGAGCGCGAGACGACGGAGGGGAGCGTTCCGGCCCGTGCGCTCGGCCCGTCCGGCGAGCAGGTGCCCGTGTTCGCACTCGGATCGTGGAACACCTGGGACCGCATGTCGCGCGACACGGCCATCGCGCTGGTGCGCAGGGCGCACGCAGTAGGTGCGGCCTTCTTCGACGTGGGCAACTACAACCTGGGACCGCATGCGGAGGGGGCGCGCACGGACATCCTCTTCGGCGAGACGGTGCAGGAGGCGGGTCTGAGCCGCGAGGACTACCTGATCTGCGGCAAGCTCTGGCTCTGGGACTACCCCAACACGTCGTTCGCCGACTGGATGCGCCAGTCCCTCGACCGGATCGGCATCGACGATGTGGACCAGGTCGTCGTTGGCGACCACATGGCGCCCGTAGACATCCGCCAGGTCGTGCTCGACGTTCAGGCGGAGATCGACGCCGGCCGCTTCCGTCACTGGGGCATCAACAACTGGCCATACGAGGAGGCGCTGCTCGCGCTGGACTTCGCCGCGGCCGAGGGGCTCACTCCCCCGACGTTCGCACAGCTCAAGTACAGCCTTGCGCGGCGCTCGATGGCCGAGGGCGAGTTCTACGGCGGACTCTTCGCGGATGGACGGCTCGCACTGCAGGCATCCGACGTCTTCGAGGGCGGCATCCTGGTCGGCAAGACGAGTCCGGAGCGCAAGATCGGTGCGGATGTCGGCGGCATCCGGGAGCAGATCATCGCCTCCTGGCCGCGCGTGCGCGACCTCGCGGAGACTCTGGATGCCACGCCCGCCCAGCTGGGCATCGCCTTCTGCCTCGCGAACCCTGCGACGGCCAACGTGCTTTTCGGTGTCAGCTCGTTCGCGCAGTTCGAGGATGCCCTCGGCTCGCTCGATCTGCTCGAGCGGGTCGGCGCGAAGCGGCTGGTGTCCGCTGCGGAAGGCCTCTGGATCGACCGCGACGTCAACCCCGACGGCACCTGGGCGCCGCCGGCCTGAACGGACCGCGGCCGGGCATCCGCCGCCCGCGGCAGCGTCTGGCCTGGGATGGCCGCGTGCAGCTCTGTCGGATGGCCGTCGAACACCCTCTGCCGGATGGCCGCGCACCCTGCCGGATGGCCGCGTGCCCCTGCGAACGGCCGCATACCCCTGCCGGAAGACCACCCTGCGCCCGTGCGGCAAATCGGAGACACGCCGACCGCGACCGCCGGAATCGGCGAACAGCGACCATCGGTTCTGCGCGTCTCCGATTTGCGGCACACGACCACCGGTTTACCGGCGACCGCCTGCGGCTCAGTCTGCCTACGGCGCAGACCACCTCTGGCACAGACCGCCTGCGGCGCAGACCAGCCCCGGCACAGACCACCTCTGGCACAGAGCGCACGGAAGGACCGCCTCGGGCGCAGAGCGCACGGAAGGACCGTCGGCGCGTAGCGCCGCCCCTACTCCGCCAGGAACCCCAAGGCCGCATCGCGGAACTCCGGGGAGCGCAGTGTGCCGTGGTGGTCGCCGGGAACCCGCACGAGAGTCGCGCCCGGTACGCCGGCCGCGAGCGTCTCGACGCCCTGCGCCATCGGATCGTCGGTCCCGGAGAGGAACAGCGTGGGCACGGCGGGCACGTCGACGGCAGGGTCGAACGGTTCCGCACTGAGCGCTTCCATCAGCGCGATCACGCTCCGGGCCTCCAGGCCGGGGATGGTGAGCATCTGGGCGAACATCGCCTGCAACGGATCGGCCGGTTCCCGCTCGCCGGCGACCACGGCCGTCAAAGCATCCGCGTCGAGTGCTGCGAACGGATCCATCGGACTGAGCCCACCGAGCACCAGACGACGCACCCTGCCTGTGGCTGCGAGCGCCCAAGCGAGCCGCGCCCCCAGCGAATAGCCGACGACGTCGAGGACGTCGTGCCCGCTGGCGTCGACCACGTCGGCGAGCGCGTCCGCGACAGTGCCGGTCGTGGCCTCGCCGCGTGACAGCGCAGGCCCTTCGCCATGGCCGGGCAGGTCGATGACGATGGCGCCGCGGCCGCGCGCCGCGAGTTCGTCGACGAAGCCCGCGTCTTCCCAGTCGGCTCGCCCGTCGGATGCGAACCCGTGCACGAGCAGCACCGGATCACTTCCAGGGAATCGGCGCACCGCGAGGATCGGACTCGTCACGTGATCCGTCTCGGCACTTGTAGTTTTATTTTCCACGCTTGTAGAGTATCAAGGGATGACGTCCTCCACCATCGAACACGGCATCGTCGAACCCTCACCATCGAACGTCTCGCTCCGAGCCCCTCGGACATCTGACCCTGGACCCGTGCATCACCTTCACCTCGAAACCCTCGAACAGCTTCACCCCCGAACCCCACGTTCACCCTGTACCTCTCGAACCCATTACCTCTCGAACCCATTACCTCTCGTGCCCTGTACCCCTCGAACCCTGTACCCCTCGAACCCTGTACCCCTCGAACCCTGTACCCCTCGAAAAAGGAGCAGCAATGACCGCTGACCCCACCCGCATCCTCGACATCGCCACCGGCTACATGGCGTCGAAGCAGCTTTTCAACGCCTCACGCATCGGGCTGTTCCGCGCGATCGCCGGCGGCGCACACACTGCTGCAGAGGTCGCGGCCGCGACGGAGCATCCCGAGCGGCAGGTGCGTATTCTGCTCGACGGATGCACCGCATCCGGCCTGCTGGAACGACGCGACGGCCGCTATGAGCTCGCCGCCGACGCCACGACGTACCTCACCGGCGGCGAGCAGGACCTCGGCGCGTTCCTCAACTTTCTCGAGCTCGGCAGCTTCGAGGCCTTCGGCCACTACCGTCACACAGTCGACGCCGACGAGGGCGGAACGCTGGACTTCGACGAGGCGGGCTGGGCGATGTTCATGGCCGGCGTGATGCAGTACAACGGACTGCACGCACGCGGGTTCGGCGAGGCGTTCGACGCATCGGGCAAGAAGTCGGTCCTCGACTTCGGCGGGTTCACGGCCGGGTGGTCGATCGAACTGCTGAAGCGCAACCCCGAGCTCAGGGCCCGCTTCGTCTATCCCGCGGAATCCGGCGAGTTGCTCAAGGCGGCCGCCGCGGAAGCCGGTCTGGCGGATCGCATCACAGTCGAGGCGGGCGACACCGTCATCACCGTGCCGGGCGGCGACCACGACCTCGTGCTGGCCGTGCACGTCATCCATCGGTTCACCGATGCCGAGAACCACCAGATCCTTCAGCACCTGCGGCAGTCCGCCGCGGACGGCGCGACTCTGGCCGTCTTCGACTTCTTCCTCGACTCGCTTCCGCAGCAGCGCGCCCTGGATGCCCGCCACGCCGCCGAGTACTTCAACTTCGACGGCACCGTCGTGTGGCCGGAGGAGACCGTGAAGTCGTGGCTGTCCGACACCGGATGGGCGTTCGAGGGATACGTGGATGTTCCGGGCAGCCCGCGCGTGCTGGTGGCCACTGCGGTGTGATGCGCCTCTTCGCGCTATCGAGCCCCTCGCGACATCGACTCGATCGTGTCATGCTGAGACCAGTGGTCTAACCACTGGTCTCAGCATGATCGAAGGATGCCGATATGAGGGTTCTGATCGTCGGGGCCGGCATCGCCGGTCCGACGCTCGCATTCTGGCTGCGACGGATCGGACACGAGCCGACGCTTGTCGAGCGTGCGCCACGACTGCGCGACGGCGGCTACCTCATCGACTTCTGGGGCGCCGGTTTCGAGGTCGCCGAGCACATGGGAATCGCGCCGCGGCTGATGCGCGAGGGGTATCGAGTACGTGAGCTGCGTGAGGTCTCCGACAGCGGCCGCCGCATCGTCCATCTCGACCCGTTGCGCGTGATCGACGGTGCAGCTGCCGACCGATACGTCAGCATCGCGCGCTCCGACCTCGCCCGGGCCGTCTATGAGTCGCTCGAAGGCGACGTGGAGACGATCTTCGACGACACGGTCGAGTCGATCACGGACGACGGCGACCGCGTGCGGGTCACGTTCGCCCACGGGCCGGAACGCGAGTTCGACCTCGTCGTCGGCGCGGACGGCCTCCACTCCAAGGTGCGCAATCTCGTCTTCGGCCCGGACGTGGAGTACGAGAGATACCTCGGCATCACCGTCGCCGTGTTCGATCTCGACGGATACCGCCCACGTGACGAGCTGGTCGCCGTGACCCACACTCAGGTGGGCGTTCAGTCTCTTCGACTGGCTCTGCGCGACGACGCGACGATGTTCTGCTTCAGCTTCCGCTACGACGGCGAGGTGCCGCAGAACGATGACACTGCCCAGAAGGAGCTGCTCCGCACGCGTCTTGACGGCGTGGGATGGGAGGTGCCCGCGATCCTCGCCTCATTGCCGCGAGCGCGCACCTTCTACCTCGACAAGGCGAGTCAGATCCGGATGCCGACCTGGTCGCGCGGCCGCGTGGCGCTCATCGGGGACGCGGGCGCCTGCCCATCATTCCTGGCCGGCCAAGGGTCCGCGCTGGCGATGGTGGAGGCGTACGTGCTGGCATCCGAACTCGATCGAACGGGAGGCGACCACCAGGAGGCGTTCGCCGGGTACGAGCGGAGACTGGCATCCCTCGTGCTCACGAAGCAGGATGCCGCTATCGGGCTCGGCGCCGCGTTCGCTCCACGCAACCGCGTGCAATTGCTGATGCGGAACACGGTGGTCGGGCTCATGGGCATCCCGTTCGTCGCGAACCTCGCTATGGGCCGCAGCCTGCGCGATCCGATCCGCCTTCCGCCGCCTCCCGGCGGTTGAATGTTGCCCATGTCCCGCCCACGTTTCAGACGCCTCCCGCCCGAACAGCAGGATTCCCTCCTGGATGCCGCCCTGAAGGAGTTCGCGACGCACGGGTTCGCCGCCGCCTCGCTGAACCGCATCATCGAAGTGACGGGAACGTCCAAGGGCGCCATGTATTACTACTTCGATGGCAAGGATGACCTCTACGCAGAGGTCATCCGACGCCAGGTGGAGCGGATGCTCGAGCATGGCGGCCAGCTGCGGGTGCAGGACACCGCCGGCGCTGATGCGTTCTGGGATGCGATCGAGGAGTACTACCTGCGGTTGATGCGGCTACTGGCCGAGACGCCCCAGACCGGCACGCTGCTCAGGGACTGGCTCAGCGGCGCCGCATCCCCCGCGCTGCGCGATGCCGAGAGCCGGGCCGAGCAGGACATGATGCCGTGGCTGATGCAGACCGTGTCCACGGGACAGCGCGTCGGAGCCGTGCGTGCCGACCTGCCCGCCGACCTGCTCATCGCCGTGGCGTTCGGCATGGGACAGGCCATGGATGCCTGGCTCATCGTGCAGCAGCCCGAACATTCGGACCTCGTCGATTCCGTGCACTCGCTGATCGACATGATGCGGCGGGCGCTGGGCGTGACGGGCTGATTCAGATGGGTGTGCGCTGCACCCACCGTCGCTGCCGGAACGTCTCGACCGCCCGCGGCCGGTAGTTCGCACGAACCCAGGCGATCGCATCGCCGCTCGGAACACCGCTGAGTCGGGCGAGGATGGCCAGTGCCGACCCCGTTCGCCCCGTGCCGCCCGCACAGGCGATCTCGACCTTCGACGACGCGGCGCGGCGGAACACCTCGGCGAGCGCGCCGACCGCCTCGGCGGTGGAATGCGGCAGACGGAAGTCGGGCCAGCGCACCCACCGACACTCCCAATCCGGTTCCATGTGCGGCTTCCCGGTGAGGTAGAGCCCGAACTGCGGCGTCAGCTCCCCGCCCGGTGTTCCCTCGTGGAGCCCCCTGCCGCGAACACGCGTGCCATCGGGGAACGTGACGACTCCGGCGATCTGCTCGTTCCAGGCATCCACGGGTCCATTATTCAGCGGCGCGGGATGATGTGCGAGGGGCTTCTGCACACGTCTGCCCACGGCTGTGTGCGTAGGTCATGCCCCATGTGGTCCCGGACCTCGTCCATCGTCACGTCGGCGAGTCGATTCGCGCGCCGGTTGCCCGCGGTGAGGATCTTCTCGACGAGTCCGGGCTCCGCGGCGAACTCGGACCGACGCGCGCGGTGGGCGGCGAGGAAGGCGTTCACCGCGCCGATTGTCACGTCTTTGAGGGCATCGCTCCCCTTGACGCCTATCTCGTCGGCGACGGCTTCGGGCGTCGAGCCCGTGCACAGCGCCGCGATCGAGAAGGTCTCGACCCCGAGCGACTGCAATCGCACGCGTTCCCGGATCGAGCCGAAGTAGTGGCCGAGGTGCAGCAGGCCGGTCGCTCGTTCGCCGGTGAGCATTCGGAAGCTCGACGGACGCGCCGCGATCCTGTTTTCCAGCTCGGGCATCCGCGAACGAGTCGCTACGAACGAGTCCATCTGACATCCCTCCAACCGAAGGGCTGCACGGACGGATGCCCCGCGATCGCAACGCAGGCTGCCGTGCAGCCCGCGAAAATGCATCAGCCGGCTGCTACTGCAGCCACCACCACGAGGCCGAACGCTGGGAACGCATGATCCAAGGGTACGCGGCCTTCGGCTGTCACGCTCAGTGCCTACCGCACCCGGAAGCGCACGAAGTCGACGGTCGCATCGTCTCGGATGCCGGGGTAGTGGCCGCGAAGCCCTGCGCGCAGGTCGTCGGCCGTTCCGCCATCCTCGAGCCAGGCATCCTCGTCGGTGAGCTCGTCGAGGCGCTTCGTCTCGATCGACTCGACGAATCCCGGGAGCCGCTTGTAGCCCGCCTCGAACTCGAACACGAGCCAGGCGGGGCCTACCTCGCACGGGTCGTCGTGGCGGGTCGTAGCGGTCTTGCGTCCAGACGCCACGGTGTTGTAGTAGCGCGGATTGAAGCGGATGAATCGCTCCGGGATCGCCTCAGGACGCGCGTACGCGTACGGAAGCAGGTGCCGGATCGGCATGGTCGTCCCGCCGTCGTCCGAGGGCAGGATGACCAGGCAGTCGGGGTGCTGGTCCAATAGCACCTGCCTGCAACGACCGCAGGGCGCGAGCACGCCGCGCCCCTTGTCTCCGACGGCCACCATGGTCGTCAGCGGTCCGGCGCCGGCGGCCGCTGCGACACCGAGCACGACCAGCTCGGCACAGGGGCCTCCGGTGAAGTGGTAGTCGTTGACGGCGGTGAAGATGCAGCCGGTGGTGTCCATCGCCGCTGCGGCAACGGTGTGGTTGGGATTCCCGATCAGCTGTTCGACCTGATGCAGCGCCGCGTCGAGGACTCGCTTCTCCGATGGGTAGAGCACCGTTCCATCCGGCCAGGCGGGCGCAAGCGACCCCCTGGCCGGCAGCGGCTGGTGGGCGTTTCCGGTTCCTGGTCAACTCTGCGGATCGGTCAGGAGTCCGCGCAGCGCCCGACGAGTCGGTTGATCGATCGCGAGCCGGCCGAGAGTGTCGTCGATATCAGACACAAATGTTCGCACGTGGGACTCGACTTCGGCGAGCCAGGTTTCCACTTGCGCGGGCGTCCAGGATGCCTGCCTGTCGTGCGAGGGTGCGTCGTGCGAGGCTGTGCCGGCCATGGCTCGCACAGAGGTCGCGTAGTCCGCGAAGATGTCGTCGGCGCTGACCCCCGCGTTCGCGAGCAGCAGCGCAGTCATCATGCCCGTGCGGTCGCGGCCGGCGGAGCAGTGCATCAGGATGCCGGGCCTCGCGGAGGCGATCGCGACGAGCACGCCGCACACGTGGCCGGGCAGGATGCGGAGGTTGTGCTGCCAGTATTCGGGCGAGTCGAGGATGGGCATGCAGACCGCGCGGAACTCGGGATGGTTCTGGTCCTCGGTGGGCGCATGCACGATCGAGACGGCGTCGAGCGCCTCGACCACCGGATCGGTTTCACGTCGCCCGATCTCACCCTCGTTGCGCAGGTCGACGACCGAACGGAGGCCCCAACTGCGAGCGACCGTCCAGCCGGCATCGGTGAGCAGTTCTCGGCGGGGACCGCGCGCGATGCGCCGTTCGATCGTGACGCCGGTCGACGAGAGCGGCGTGGGCAGGCCGCCGAGGTCTCGGATGTTCCGACTTCCGTCCCAGTCGAGGTCGCGCATGAGCTCACGGTAGGTGGTTGCCCTGGGCGTTCGGCCGGAGGATGCGCTGGGATCATGATGATCGTAACTCTATTCTATTCTTCGCGAATACTGTCCCGCCCTTCCGCCTTTCCGTCCCCAAGTACGGGGTTTGAGAAGTTGTCCACAAGTCGATACTTTGTTCGATTATTCGGATATAGTGAGAGCATGGCATTCCACCTCACGCGGCTCCCCGAGATGACCGCGATGGTGTGCGCCCTTTTGGAGAAACCGCCACTCGACGACGCTGACGCAGGCGCCCCAACGAACTCACCATCACTGATCGAAGCGGTGCGCCACCTCCCCGATACAGACCTGGAAGCCCTGCTCGCGCAAGCTGCTAACGGTCGGGCGGAGTTCGACCGGGTGATCGCCGTCGCTGCCGGGGAGGCGGCGAAACGCTCCGAACGCTCCCTCGGACACGGCGGGCTTGCGCAACGACGCGGGCACCGCACCGCGGTCCAGCTTGTGCAATCCCTGACCGGGGAATCCAAAGGCGAAGCGTCCCGACAGGTGAAAGTCGGCGAACTGATCGGTGAAACCGACGCCGCACAACGCAGCCTCATCGACAACCCCGCCGGCGCGGGAGCCGAGGATGCTGGTGACACAGGCGCGAACGACGCCGGCGCGGGTGACAGTGGCGCGAACGACGCCGACAGGACGCCCACCGCCGAGCCTGTTCTGCCGTGGCAGCATCCGGTCACCACCGCGATCATGGGCGGGACGCTGTCCACGGAATACGGGCACATGATCATGCGCACCCTGGACGGCGTGTCCGACGCGTGCAGCATCGAGGTGCGGCGGGCGGCAGCAACCGAGCTCGTCACCTACGCCACCGAACAACAGCACGAGTGCGCCACCCTGCACGAGGATCTCCTGCGACGTGCCCGGCAGGTGCGGGACCGGATCGACCCCGACGGGATTCAAGAACGCTTCACCGGCCGCTACGAACGCCGCTCGGTGAAGACCTGGCACGACCGGGACGGGGCGCTGAACCTGCACGCGGTCTGCGACGATGAATCCGGAATCTTCCTCACCCAGTTGTTCGACCTCGCCCTCAGCCCCAGACGCGGCGGACCACGCTTCATCGCCCAAGACGATGTCGCGTGGACGCAACGCCTGCTCCAGGACCCACGCAGCAACGAGCAACTCGCCTTCGACACCCTCCTCGATGTATTGCACTCGGGTGCAGGATGCGACGAGAACACCGTGTTCCGCTCCGACCGTCCCGCTGTGCGTGTCATCACAGTGATCGATGCTGAAGACGTCATCGAAGGTGACGCCGGCACGACGGCACCGGCAGGTCAACTCGAAGGCTCGGTGTTCGCCGTCCCTGCCGCACTCGTCGAGGCCACCACGTGCACCGACGGGATCGCGCCGATCACCGTCGACCGGTCCGGACGTGTCCTCAACCTCGGGCACACCAGACGACTCTTCACCGCCGCCCAACGCATCGTGCTCCGCACCCGCGACGGCGGATGCCTCTGGCCCGGCTGCGACCGACCACCCTGGCAAACCGAAGCCCACCACATTGACGAATGGGAGGCCCGCCACGGCAAAACCGACATCGCCGACGGGGTCCTGCTCTGCAAATTCCACCATCTGAACCTGCACAACAACCACTGGCGCATCCGCAGACACCGCACCGCCTACGAACTCATCGCCCCACCCGGGTTCAACCTGCCGCCCACACCGCTATGCCCCAAGAGCACCACCTGGGAACACCTACGACAACGCACCGGATAAGCAGGATGTCCTCGACTCGTGGCGGAAACCGTCGGGCGCCTTTCTCACAGGCCGTCGGATTGCACCGCCAGTCCGTTCATTGCCCATCGGCCGCTGGCCGTCACGATCGACAGTCTCAGCTTCAACCCGAAGCCGTCGCCACCTCGACGCACCCTCTGCGGCACGACCCTCGCCCGGAGCCACGGCGCCCGACGCTTCCTGGTCACTCAGCCGCAGCCGCAGCGCCCCACACTGCCGTGTCCTTCAGCCGCAGCCCGTAACGCCCCACGCTGCCTGGTTTCCCGCAGCCGCAGCCCGCATCGCCCCACGCTGCGTGGCTCCTCGGCCGCAACTGTGACCTCCTACGCCGCTTCGTCCTTCAGGCGCAACCACGCCTCACGACGCTGGGCCTGTCGCGACGGATCCGCCACCGGCGATGCCATCAGCAAGCGTCTGCTGTATGGATGCTGCGGGTCACGAGTCACGGATTCACCGTCACCGCTCTCCACGATCTCACCGTGATACATCACGGCGACACGGTGACAGATGCGGCGCACCACACCGAGATCGTGCGAGACGAACAGGTACGACACGCCGGTGTCGCGCTGCAAGGAGATGAAGAGGTCGAGAATGGTGGCCTGCGTCGTCAGGTCGAGTGCGCTGACAGGCTCGTCGCAGACGACCAGACGGGGTTTACGCACGAGCGCCCGCGCGATCGCGATCCGCTGCCGCTGCCCCCCGGAGAACTCGCTCGGATACCGATCCACCACCGACCCGGGCAGCCCGACCCGCTCGAGCATCTCCCCGACGGAGGAACGCGCCGCTCCGCGCCGGGTTCCGGCCGCCGTCAGCGGCTCGGCGAGAATCTCCCCGATCGTCAACTGCGGATCGAGCGAGCCGTACGGATCCTGGAAAACCACCTGGATGCTCGACGCGAGCGCTCGGCGCTCCGCCCCCTTCGCGTGGGTGATGTCCTTGCCGTCGAACTTGATCGTGCCGCTGGCCACAGGGGCCAGCCCCAGGATCGCCTTGCCCAGCGTCGACTTTCCCGACCCGCTCTCCCCCACCAGGCCCAGGCACTCGCCCGCTCCGATTCGGAGAGAGACCCCTTTCAACGCACGGAACGGCTGCTTGCGCCGCCCGGTCGTGTAGTCGACGCAGACATCGTCGACAGTGAGCAGGCCGGCCGAACTTTGTGCTTCGGCGGTCATGCGAGCACCTCCCTCTCTGCGTCCTCGTCTGCGTCCGCGCCCACCGTGCCGGATGCGGTCGCGGTGTCGCCGGCGCCGGCGCCTTGCGTGTCCGTGGTGCTCGGGCCGGGCGCCTTCTTTGCGCCCGCTCCTTGCGCGTCCGTGGCGGGCGAACCAGACGCCTTCTTTGCACCCGCTCCTTGCGCGTCCGTTGCGCGCGAACCAGACGCCTTCTCGGCGCCCGCGCCTTGCGCGTCCGTTGCGCGCGAACCAGACGTCATGTTTGTGCCAGCTCCTGGCGCGTCGGTTCCACCGTCACGCTGCGACGCGTGCTGCGCGTCGAGTTCTGCACGGGGTGCAGCATCGTCAAGCGACGCGCTGATGAGCTCGCGTGTGTACGCCTCGGCGGGAGCACCGAACACGTCGTGCACCGTGCCCGACTCGACGATCGAGCCGGACTGCATGACGACGACGCGGTCGCAGATGTCGGCGACGACGCCGAAGTTGTGCGTGACGATGATGAGCGCCGTTCGGTACTCCGCCTGCAACTCGCGCAGCAGTTCGAGCACTTCGGCCTGCACCGTCACATCCAGAGCCGTCGTCGGCTCGTCTGCGACGAGCACCGACGGGTTGCCTGCCAGCGCCCCCGCGATGAGCACGCGCTGCGCCATGCCCCCGGAGAGCTGATGCGCATACGACGCCATCACCCGCGCCGGGTCGACGATGCCCACGCGCTCCAAGAGCGCCAGCGAACGTGCCCTCGCCTCCTTCTTCGAGAGGCCGTGAACTCGCCGCAGCGGCTCGGTGAGCTGAAAGCCGATCGTGAAACTCGGGTCGAGATTCGACATCGGCTCCTGTGGGATGTACCCGATGACGCTGCCAAGCAGCCTCGCGCGCTGCTTGCGGGTCAGCTTCGACACCTCGCGGCCCTCGATCCACATCGCGTCGGCCCGAGAGTGCCCGGTGCTCGGCAGCAGGTCGAGGATCGAGAACACCGTCTGCGACTTGCCCGACCCGGACTCGCCGACGATGCCCAGAACCTCGCCCGGCGCGACGTCGAGATTGATGCCGTGCACCACTTCGACCTCGCCGTGCGCGGTGTCGTACGACACGTGGAGGTTCTCGATCTGCACTGCTGACGCCGTGGGTGCGTGCACGAGCACACCCGTCGTCGTCGACCCGAAATCGGCGGACGCCTTCGAGCGTCGCCGCGAACGCTTGCGCGCCTTCGGCGTGCGAACCGCCACGAGCTCGGCGAACGTCGAACCGGCGATCGCGAGCGCCGCGATCGCGATGCCGAGCGCCAGTGACGGCCACAGCAGAAGCCACGGATCGAGAAGGATGTTCTGGAATCCGTCGTTCATCATGGCGCCCCAGCTCGGCGTCTTCGCGCTGCCGATGCCCAGGAACTGCAGACCGGCCTGGATGCCCATCGCCATGCCCGCGGTCAGAGCCGTCTGGATGATGACCGGCGCATACACCGACTTCACGATGTGCTTGGCCATGATGCGCGTGTGCCCGAGACCCGCCACCCGGGCCGCGTCGACATACACCTCGTTGCGCACGCTCATCGTGGTCGAACGAGCCAACCGGTAGTACCCCGGCGCCATCAGCACGCCGATCGACGCCATCAGCAGCTCGAAGTTGTTGCGGCTGCCGGCCGCGACGATCAACAGGATGATCATGCCCGGCACGGACTGCAGCGCGTCGCTGACCCAGGTGGCGGCCTGGTCGAACTTGCCGCCGAAGTACCCGGCTGCGACACCAGAGGGCACGCCGATCACCAGGGCGACCACGACGGTGACGAACGCGCCCCACAAGGTCAGCTGCGTTCCGTAGATGAGCCGGCTGAGCACATCCCGGCCGCTGCTGTCACCGCCGAGCGGGTGGCCAGGGCCGGGGGGTGCCTTCGTCAGCGTGTAGGTCACGAGGTTGGGGTCATGCGGCGCCAGCAGCGGCGCGAGCACCGCGACGAGCACCAGCAGCACGAGCACGGCGATCGAGATCGCGCCCGCCGGCCGCTTCAGGAACTGGACGAGGAGCGACGACCGCGACAGCGCGCGCGGGTCGATGGTCTCGGCGATGGGAGCGCTCATTGCACACGTGCCTTCGGGTTGAGCCAGCCGAGCACCAGGTCGAGGAGGAAGTTGACGACGACGACGAACGCGACCGTCACGACCGTGATGCCGAGCAGGATGGGGATGTCACCGTTCTGCGATGAACCGTTGGTGAGAGCGCCGATTCCGGGAAGGGCGAACACCTGCTCCACCACGATGGCGCCGGAGAGCAGACCGACGAACATCAGGGCGAGCACCGTCACCGACGAGGGTGCCGCGTTTCGCAGCAGATGCAGCGTGACGCGCGTGCCGGAGAGCCCGCGGCTGCGTAGCGTGCGGGCGTAGTCCTGGCGATTCGCGGTGATCATCGCGTTGCGCAGCTGCTCGGCGATCATCACGATCGCGCCCAGCGCAAGTGCGACGGCCGGAAGGGTGATCGAGCGCAGCCATCCGCCGATCGAGTCCGTCGGCTGCACGTAGCCGACGGCCGGGAACCAGCGCAGGTCGACGGCGAACCAGATGACGAGCACGATGCTCACCCAGAACCCTGGAAGCGCGAACAGCACGACGGATGCCATCTTCACGACGCGGTCGACGATGCTTCCGGGGCGCAGCCCGGCCAGCACCCCGAAGAGGCCGCCGAAGATCGCGGAGAGGATCATCGCGAACGTGACGACGGAGAGCGTCACCGGGAGTTTGAGGGCGATCTGAGACCAAACGGTCTGCGAATTGCGCCACGAGGTGCCGAGGTCGCCGACCACGAGGTGGCTGAACCAGTCCCAGAACTGCACGAACAGCGGGCGGTCTGTGCCGAGCTGCTGTGCGAGCACCTGCTGGGCATGCGGAGTGGCGGCGCTGCCCAGAAGGCCCACTGTGGGGTCGGGGATGGCCGCGTGGGCGAGGAA
The DNA here is from genome assembly GCF_054777235.1 of Humibacter antri. Taxonomy (NCBI): domain Bacteria; kingdom Bacillati; phylum Actinomycetota; class Actinomycetes; order Micrococcales; family Microbacteriaceae; genus Humibacter; species Humibacter antri. Next base: position 36,751 of record NZ_BAAHAW010000038.1, read on the forward strand.
GAACGTGCCCGTCGCGACCACGACGAGCAACACGAGACCGGAGATCAGTCTCTTGAGAGTGAATCTGAGCATCGAGCAGACATCCTGCCAGTCTGGTTCGGGGGTGGGAGTCCGGTGGGGCCGGGTTGTGTCGGCATCATCCGCCGGGAAGCGGGCCGGACCGGGGAGTCAGCTCGGTCCGGCCCGCTGGTCTCACGCCTTGGGCTGGATCTGCCGCAGCGTGGGGAACATCATGCCGACGACGGGCGTCACCGTGATGTTCGAGGTGGAGATGTAGCTGTTGTTCGCCTGGTACCAGACCGAGAACCATGCGAGCGACGTGATGAGCTTGTTGAGCTTCTTCACCTGGGCCGGCTGGTCCTTCGGCGCCGCGTTGAGCACGGCGTCGACCTGCTGCTGCACCTTCGGGAACTTGTCGACCTGGGGTGTCGGGTTGTACCACTGCGCAAGGTTGATCTGCCGCTGCACCGTGGCGATCTCGTTGGAGTCCATCGCGACCACCGACACGAACATGGGGTACGTCGGCGCGTTCTTCTGGTAGTCCATGTACTGCATGTTGTCCCAGGTGACCTTGATGTTCAGTTGCTTGAACACCTGGTCGACGACCGGCTGCCACGCCTGGAATGCCTGCGACATCGGCATGTGCAGAGCGAAGCCGTCCGCATAGCCGGCTTCGGCCATGAGGCTCTTCGCCTTCGCGATGTTCGTGGCGTACATCGAGTTCAGCGACGGGTCGTTGCCCGCGCCGCCCACCGGGAACACCTGGTTGGTGTACTTGCCGTCGCCGTTGCCGATGGACTTCAGCGTCGCCTGTCCGTCGAACGCGTAGTTCAGCGCCTGACGTACCCGCACGTCTCCGAGCGGCTTGAACTTCTCGCCGGAGCGGTCGGTGAACTGCAGCCCGACCCACATGGACGGCTTGGATGCCACGTTCCAGCCGTTCGTCTGCGCCTGCTTCAGAGCGGTCTGGTCGCCGTAGTTCACGTTGATCTGACCGGAGACCATGGCGTTGTCGCGTGCCGTGGCATCTTGAATGGGCTGGATCGTCAGCGGACTGAACGGGAAGTCCTTGGCGTCCCAGTAGCCCTTGACCTTGTCGAACTTGTACATGGAACCGGGCACGCTCGAGCTGTCGAGCGTGTACGGGCCGGAGCCGACCGGCGTCTTCGACAGCGTTCCGGCCTCGATCGCCTTCGGCGCCATCATGTAACTGCGACCGATCGCCATGAGGTAGAGCATGGTGTCGTCGCGCTTGGAGAGGTCGATCTCGACGGTGTTGTCGTTGTCGGCGACGATCTTCGACACGTTGCCGTACGCCTCGCTGGAGCGAGCGCCCGCCTTGAGGTATTCCAGGCTCTTCACCGCCGCAGCGGCGTTGAAGGCCTCACCGTCGCTGAACTTCACTCCGGTGCGCAGGTGGAACGTGTACTTCAGACCGTCGGACGAGACGTCCCAGCTGGTTGCCAGCGCGGGAACGGGCTTGCCGTCGGCGTCGGAGGCGACCAGCGGATCGTAAACCGCCGAAAGGTAAGGGCCGTCGAAGCCGATGTCGGCCTTCGACGGATCCCAGTTGGTCACATCGGCGAAGTTGCCGATGTTGAGCGGACCCGCGGCTGCGGCCTTTCCGCTGCTCGTCGTGGACGACGATGACGAGCCTGAGGCCGAGCATCCGCTGAGCGCCAGGACGAGCGCCGCGGACACTGCCAGTGCAGCAGTTGCTTTCTTCATTCGTTGTTCTCTCGGTTGGCGGTTCGGGGGTGGAACCTCGTTGTGATCGCCGGCGAATCGGTTCCGCCGACGTGCCCGCTGCGGGCGCCTACCTGTGAGAGGTCGACGTCACTTCGATGTGCCGTGGCCGTCATTCTACAGTTGTTGACACAAAACTCAACGCGGCGGGATGCCCGCGGCATCTACACCCGTCATGCACCGGCACACCCTGCGCACAGTGGCCATCCGCGTGCGCTCCTGGTCAACTGAAGATCCTTCATCAGGGCGGTCGGAGCCAGGATCGTATACAATCCTGAGTGGTCGTGTTTCGACCTCAGATGTGCGAGGTGAAGATGCCGGTGACGATGCCCGTATCCCCCGCGACGCTGCCCGCCGCGACCAGGCCGCAGACCGTCGCAACCAGCGTCGCACGGAACATCAACGACTTCCGTGTGGCCGTGAGCGACGCCTTCGTGCCGCTTCAGGTGACCGCCTCGCACGTCGACGGCTTCCGCAGTGTCATACGCGGCGCGGCGGTCGACGAGGTGCACGTCACCGACCTCCGCGCCGCGCCGCACGTCGTGGAGCGAACGCCGGAGCTGGTCGCACGGGGCGGACGCAACTACTTCAAGGTGAGCCTCATGCTCGCCGGTCGCGGGCTGCTCATCCAAGACGGGCGCGAGGCACTGCTCGAACCGGGCAGCCTCGCCGTGTACGACACGAGCCGCCCGTACTCGCTCGTCTTCGACGAGGAGTTCCGCACCATGGTCGTGATGTTCCCGCATCACCTGATCACGCTTCCGGCCGACCTCGTCGGTGAGCTGACTGCCGTGAGCATCTCAGGCAGCGACGGCGTCGGAGCCGTCGTGGCGCCTTACCTCAGCCAGCTCGCGGTCAACCTCGACCAACTGGCCGGGAGCGTCGGGGCCCGCCTTGCGCACAGCGCGCTCGATCTCGTGACGACGGTCTTCACCCGGGAGCTCGGGCTGGATGACGCCGGCGGCGACCCGCACCGGGCGCTGATGCAGCGCATCCGTGCGCACATCGACCGCAACCTGGCATCGACGGATCTGTCGCCTGCGTCGATCGCGGCGGCCCACTTCATCTCCACCCGGCACCTGCATGCCCTGTTCCAGGAGCAGAAGACGACGGTATCCACCTGGATCCGGCTGCGTCGGCTGGAGCAGTGCCGGCGTGACCTCGTCGATCCGGTGTACGCCGACCGTTCAGTGGCAGCCATCGCGGCACGGTGGGGTTTCGTGGATGCCGCCCACTTCAGCCGCGCATTCAAGTCGCTGTTCGACGTCTCGCCCAGCGAGTTCCGCGCGACGCACTGAACGGTAGGCGCTGAGCGGTAGTCGGGTCGCCGGCGAGTTTGACGGCAGCCAGGCCGCCCGCGAGCTTGAGGACAGCCAGGCCTCCCGCGCGCCAGACGACAGCCAGGCCTCCCGCAAGCCTGCTCAAGCCCGAGCGCCCGCGAGCTTGACGGCAGCCGGGCCGCCAGTGACTCAGACGGTAGCCAGGCCTCCCGCGCGCCAGACGACAGCCGGGCCGCGCGCGATCCTGCTCTAGTCCCACCACCCTCGAACTTGCTGTCCCGAACTGTCGTCACCACCCCGGTGAAGCGACACCTTCGGCCATCAAGTTGCACGGTGGCGGCCCGGGAGCCCGCGTCGATCACCGGTCTGCGACCGTGTGCTCAACTTGCCGCCGAGGGCACGTCGGTTGACTGTCGGCGCGCGATCCGGTGCGCGGCCTTGAGGGGGCATCGGCGCCCGCAAGACGCTGACCACGAGGGCTCGCATCGGTGCGGCCCGGTGAGGAGTCAGCATGGCCGACAGCACAGCCGGCACCACGGCCGACGACACGACGGACGACGAGTGGCGCACGTACGACGACTTCGCGGCGGGGATCGACACGTATCGCCTGCCGGGCGCCTCGCTCGACGGCACGACCGTGACGGTGACGCTCGAGGATGGCACGGTCATCCGTCTCGCGTTCGGATCCGACACGGTCAGCTGGTCGGCATCCGGCTCGATCGAAGCCGCTGAGGGCACCGTCGACCCGTACGACGCCGTGGCGGTGCGCGACGACGTGCTGTTCGTGCATCTGCCGCTGACCAGCACGACGAACGAGGCGCTCACGATCGTCTACTCCACGACGACGCATCGCGCCCTGGCGGTGCGGTCGCACATCGACGACGCGCAGGTCGAGGGCATTCCGCGGGTGTCGCAGCGGTTCTGGGCGGGCGTGACCGACGGCGGGCAGGCATCCGGCGAGGTGCCGGGGCCGAGCCGCGACCTAATCGGCAAGCGCAACGTGTACCGGTACAGCCCGCACCACCTCTACGAGCACGTCTACCTCTCCAGCAGGCGCTACTCGTGGCAGTGCCTGGAGGGCGTGCAACGCGGCCACGGTGACACCGACCTTTCGACCGTGTGGAAGTTCGCGGACGGGCTGTACCTGTTCTGCTTCCGCGAATTCCGCATCGCCGTCGCCAGCGTGTGGCTGCACGACCTCGGCTATCAGCTCATGACCACCGGCGTGTTCCTCGGGCTGGACGGCGAGGGCCGGCCGGAGCATTCGCGTGCCGGAGGCCACATCTACCCGCTCGGCTCGGTCGGCTACCCCGACGTGCAACCGGTGTGAGCGCAACGACTGAAAGGACGACCGTGACCGCATACGACGTCGTGAAGGCGCACTACGACGCGAACGACCGCGGCGACCTCGACGGGATGCTCGCCCCGCTCGCCGACGACGTGCGCTGGACCGAGATGGCCGGCTTTCCGTGTGCCGGAACATACATCGGCCCTGAGGCGGTGCGCGCGAACGTGTTCGAGCGACTGGGACGCGAATGGGACGGCTACACGGCATCCATCACCGAACTGCTCGACGCGGGCGACACCGTCGTCGGGCTCGGCACCTACAGCGGCACCTACAAGGCCACCGGCGAGCACATGCACGTGCGGGTCGTTCACGTGTGGCGAGTGCGCGAGACGAAGGTCGTCGCCTTCGAGCAGTTCACCGACACCCTGCTCGTTGCCCGCGCAACGCACGAGTTCTGAGTGAACGAGCTCCGAGTGGACGAGCTCTGAGCAAACGAGCTCCGGGCACACGAGCTCTGAGCAAACGAGTTCTGGGCACCGACATCTGAGCAGACGAGATCCGAACAAACAGGAAGCACAGCACCACACCGTTCCACCTGAGATCCCTCGAGGAAGAGGCAAGCGATGAAGAAGAAGCTGATGGCGGTTGCGGCAGTGGCCGTAGCCGGAATGCTCGCACTGAGCGGCTGCAGTCAAAGTGGCTCGGGCAGCGGTGACAAGAGCCCGATAGTGGTCGGTTCGGTCAACACCGACAGCGGCCCCGCCACCTTCCCGGAGGCATCGCAAGCGGCGAAAGCCGTGTTCGACCAGTTCAACGCACAGGGCGGTCTCGACGGCCAGAAGATCAAGTACGTCGCGCAGGACGACAAGGGCGATCCCGCGACCGCGACCGCTCTGGCCAGGCAGATCGTCGGACAGGACGATGCGGTGGCCATGGTGGGCAGCGCCAGCCTCATCGAGTGCGAGCTGAACGCGAAGTACTACCAGCAGCAGGGCATCCTCTCCATTCCCGGCATCGGGGTGGATCGCGGATGCTTCGACAGCCCGAACATCTCGCCGGCGAACGTCGGTCCGTTCAACGACACGACCCTCACGCTGGTGTACGGCACCCAGGTGCTGCACGCCGACCACATCTGCGCTCTTCTGGAGATCGCAGGCAACACGAAACCCGCGTACCAGGCGGCGATCGCCAAGTGGGAGAGCGTGACAGGGCAGAAGCTGTTCTACGCGGACTACACGGTGCCCTACGGGGCATCCGACTACACCCCCTACCTCGTGAAGGCGAAGCAGGCCGGATGTAAGACGATCATGAACAACCCCGTGGAGCCGGACTCCATCGCGATGCTCAAGAACGCTCAGGCGATGGGCTGGAACGACGTCACCTGGTTGCTGCTCACCAGCGTGTACAGCACGAATTACGCGAACTCGGTGACGGACACCGGCAAGGGCGTTTACGTTCCCGCCGAGTTCTACCCGTTCACCGAGGTCAACTCGCAGACCAAGGCGTGGCGCGACCTGATGGACAAGAACAACATCAAGCTCACCGCGTTCAGCCAGGGCGGCTATCTCGCTGCGACGCACTTCATCACCGTGCTGAAGCAGATGAAGAAGGACGGCAAGGCGATCACGCGGCAGAACGTGACCGATGCGCTGCACAGCCTGAAGCCGATCGAGGACCCGATGATCGGCACGCCGTACACGTTCGGCACGGCGAAGGTGCACGACACGAACATCTGCGGCTGGCCCATTCAGCTCATGACGGGCACCAACAAGTGGGCACCTGCGGCCAAGGGCGGCGACAAGTGGCTGTGCATCCCGAAGTCGTGACGACGGCAGGCGCCTGTGCGACCGCGACGGCGACGGCGACGGCGACGGCGACGGCGACGGCGAGGAAGGATGCCGCATGCTGCAGGGCGCGATAGCCGGCCTCGCCTCCGGCGGACTCTATGCGGTGCTCGCCGTCTGCCTCACGCTGATGGCGCGCCTGGTGCGAGTGGTGAACTTCGCCCAGGCCGCCACCGGCATGTTCGGCGCGTTCTGCGCCGTCTGGCTGGTGGGTGCGCTGGGCTGGCCGATCCCGGTCGCGTCGGTGGCGGGCATCCTCGTCGGCGGTGCGCTGAGTGCCGCGATCGGCTGGATCGTCGCGACCTGGCTGTCCGAGGCGTCCACCAGCATCCGCTCGGCCGTCACGGTCGGGCCGCTGCTGCTGCTCATCTCGCTGTCATTCATTCTGTTCGGCAACAAGCCGCAGCCGTTCGAGCCGATCATCGCCGGCCCCGCGTTCCAGCTTGCGGGTGTGACGGTGAGCTGGCTCACGGTCACCACTGTGGTGCTTTCGGTGGTGGTCGCTGTGGCGTCGTACTTCGTGCTGAGCCGCACCGGCGCCGGCACCAGGTTGCGCGCGCTGTCGGAGCGTCCGATCACCGCTGAGCTGATCGGCATTCCGTCGCGGCCGCTCAGCGTGGCGGTGTGGGCGGCCACCGGCATCCTCAGCTCGCTGGTCATCATCATCGTGGCGCCGTCGCAGGCCAACGACGCCACGAGCCTGTCCATGCTCATCGTGCCGGCCGCGGCGGCCGCGCTGGTCGGCGGTTTCCGCAGGCTCGATCTCGCCGTGATCGGCGGCCTCGGGCTCGGGGCGCTGAGCGGCGTGGTCGCACAGATCGACGCACTCTCGGCCGTGCGCAACTTCGTGCCGTTCCTCGTCATCGTCGGATTCCTGCTGTGGATGCAGCGCAAGGAGGTGTGGGATGCCGCGCGCTGACCGCAGCACGCTCGTCAGGTACGCCCTGCCGTTCGTCGTCGCCATCGTCGGCGTCGGCATCGGCTACGTTCTGAGCCTGAGCCTGAGCGGATACGTCGTCTACCTCGGCATCAGCGTCGTGGTGGCCACGATCGCCATTCTCGGCCTCGGCATCGTCACTGGAAGCGCGGGCATGATCTCGCTCTGCCAGCTCACCTTCGCGGCCGTCGGCGCCTGGGTCGTCTCGGGGCTGAACGTGATGAATGCACCAGGCGGATTCGTCGTCTGGCTCATTCTGGGCGGTGCTGCGGCCGGCGCAGTCGGCGTGATCATCGGCCTGCCCGCCCTGCGACTGCGCGGTGTCAACCTGGCCGTCGTGACGCTCGGGTTCGCGGCAGCAGCCGACGTGACGCTCGTGCAGATCCAGTTCCCCGGGGCTGCGGCCGGCGACTCCGTGCTGCGACCGGATGCCTTCAGCACCGACCCGCAGTTCTTCTTCTTCAGCGTGCTCGTACTGGCGGTGTGCGCGCTCGTCGTCTACTTCGTGCAGAACGGACGCTGGGGAGCCGGATGGAAGGCCGTCGCGTTCTCGGAACGCGGTACGGCATCCGTCGGCGCCAGTGTGAGCGTGTCGAAGCTGACCGCGTTCGCCGTGAGCGCGACGCTCGGCGGCATCAGCGGCGGCCTCATCGCCGGTCAGGTGGGTCTCGCGTTCGCGTCGAGCTTCCAGCCGATCCAGTCGCTGGCACTGTACGTGCTCTCAATCATGACCGGCGCGCACCTGATCGACATGGCCATCCTGGGCGGCATCCTCTGGATCGCCGTTCCCGAGATCTTGAAGCGACTCGGCGTCGATCAGGACTGGGGCTTCGTGATCTTCGGTGCCCTCGGCGTGCAGGCGCTCGCCAGCGGAAGCACGCTCGGCGGCGCGATCCGCAACACCTGGTGGAAGCGTCAGGCGAAGGTGCAGGCCGCCGGCGAGCATGCGGCACTCGCCGACGACGTCGATGCCTCGGTGGCGCCGAGCGCCGCGGTCGTCGGCGGCACGAGCACGGGCAGTACGGGCGTCGCCGGCACCATTGTCGGCGGCACCATTGTCGGCGGCCCGAGCGTCGGCGGCACGAGCATCGGTGGCCCGCTGCTCGTCGTGCAGAACCTCGGAGTCGCGTTCGGCTCCGTGAAAGCGCTCGACGGCGTCAGCGTTACCGTGCGCGAGAACTCGATCACGGGCCTGATCGGGCCGAACGGCGCAGGCAAGTCGACGTTCGTGGATGCCATCAGCGGCTTTCTGCCCCAGCACACCGGAACCGTCACGCTCGCGGGCGCAGATCTGCGGGGCCTCTCCCCCACGAAGCGTGCGCGCGCCGGCCTGCGACGCACGTTCCAGCAGGACCGCGTGCCGCCCAGCCTCACCGTCGAGGCGTACGTGCGGTTCGTCGCACGACGACGTCTCTCACTGCAGCAGATCGAGGAGACACTGGAGTTCTTCGGATGCCCGCGGGCACGCACGCGACTGCTGAACGTCGACGTCGGCACCCGGCGGCTCATCGAGGTGGCGGCCGCTGTGCTGGCCTCTCCCCGCATCGTGCTGCTCGACGAGCCAGCCGCGGGACTGTCACTGGAGGAGCACGTCGCGCTCGGCGAGCGACTCCGGCAGGTGCCCGCCCGGTTCGGCATCGCCGTCGTGCTGATCGAGCACGACCTCGAACTGGTGCGTTCGGTGTGTCAGGAGATCACCGTGCTCGACTTCGGGCAGGTGATCGCGAGCGGACCGCAGGAGGACGTGCTGGCGGACCCCGCCGTTCTGAAGGCCTACATGGGCGAAACGGAGTTGTTGTGATGGCCGATGCGCGCAGTGGAGACGCACACGGGTCGCTGGTGCTCGACGACGTCACGGTGAGCCGCGGCGCCGGTCCCGTGATCTCGCACGTGAGCATCACGCTGCGGCCGGGCGATGTGACCGCCCTCGTGGGCCCGAACGGCGCAGGCAAGACCAGCCTGATCGAGTCGGTCTCGGGCGTCACGTCGTTCTCGAGCGGGAGCATCCTGCTCGACGACCAGCCGATCGGAAGGCTCTCCCGCGTGGCGAGAGCACGGCGCGGCATCGTGCACATCGAGCAGGGCAGGGCCGTCTTCCCGTCGCTGACCGTGCGCGAGAACCTCGTGCTGACGGCCGGAACGGATGCCCGTGCCCGGACCGCGCTCGAGCACTTTCCCGAGCTGGAGAAGCGCTGGGACTCCCCGACCGCTCTGCTCTCGGGCGGGGAGCAGCAGATGGTGGTGCTCGCACGGGCGTTCGCGGCGCAGCCCCGGTTCCTGCTCATCGACGAGATGTCGCTGGGGCTGGCGCCGGTGGTGTTCACCCGGCTCCTGCCGATGGTGACGACGATCGCGCAGGCCGGAGTCGGTGTTCTGCTCGTCGAGCAGTTCACCAGCATGGCGCTCGGGCTGGCCGGCGAGGCGCTCGTAGTCTCGGGCGGCCGGGTCACCTACCAGGGCGACGCGTTGCGACTGCGCGATGCCCCGCAGCTGCTGCACGAGGCGTACCTCGGCACGACCGCTTCACCGTCGGCCTCGTAACAACCGAAGGCGCGCGCTGAACGGGTGGACCGCTGCGCGGCCGAGTGCCGGCGGCAACCGCCTCGAACCGCGACGGTCGGTGCGTCCCTTCGGCCCGGGCACCAGAGACGCCGCGTTCCTGGGGATCCGTTACCCGTTCGACAGATACTAGTCTGTGTATACTAGTCGCTATGAAACGCGGCGATTCGACCCGTCTGTTCCTGCTTGCCGAACTCGTCCGGCGGGGGCAGGCGCACGGGCACGAACTGCGTCGTGAGGCCAAGATCGGGCGCACAGAACTGTGGACCGACGTCGGGATCGGCTCGATCTACTCGACACTGCGCCGGATGAACGGCGAAGGCCTCGTCGAGCCGGTGCGTACCGAGCGAGAAGGGCTGCTGCCCGAACGCACGATCTATACGGTCACCGAGGAGGGCCGCCGCGAGTTGCATGTTCTCCGGGACGAGTTTCTGCGCACGGTGGAGCTGCCGGCCGACCCGTTCGATCTCGGACTCTCGGTCGCCGACGACGTGCCCGGCGACGAGCTGCTGACGATCATCGACGACCGCGTTCGCGCGCTCGAGATGCAGATCGATCGACTCGAGCACCAGCAGGGCGCGGCCGGGGACTATCTCGACGATCGCGACCGAGACCTCTTCGCGCACTCGATCACCCGGCTGCGCGCGGAGATCGCCTGGCACCACGCCGTCCGGGAACGTATCGCAGGACTCGGCGCCCCCGGCGGCTCCGATGATTCCGCCACACCGAAGGAGCCGTCATGACGACGACACAGAACCTCAAGAATCTCGCTCTCGCGTCATTCCGACTCATCGAGACCGGTGACGTCGAGGAAGCGGCACGCATCATCTCGCCCGCTTTCGTCAATCACGAGGCGGAGGATGATCCGGGAGACACCGAACGGCGGGAACTCGGCCCCGAGGGCTTCCTCGCCACCGGAACCTGGCTGCGGAACTCGTTCTCGAATCTGAGGTTCCAACCCCAGGAGATCGCCGTCGACGGCGACACCGTCATCGCTGCGAGCATCATGTCGGGGCAGCACACCGGCGTGTTCCACGGCATCGAACCCACCGGCCGTGCCTTCGCCCAGAAGCAGGTGCACATCTTCCACACCGCGAACGGGCGGATCGTCGCCCATCGCGCAGTGCGCGACGACCTCGGCCTCCTCCTTCAGCTCGGCTGGAAGCCGGGAAGGGCATAGCGGGCTTCGTGCGTGATGCCGCGCATGGCCTGCGCCCACCGCGCGGGAGCATGCCCGCACTCGTGAGGCGACCCCGCTACATGCCGGCGTGGTCGAAGGCCAGCGTGGGAACATCCACGATGTGAGCTCCGCCGTCGGCCACCAGCACGGCGCCGGTCATGTACGACGACTCAGCCGAGCCGAGGAAGCGCACGATCGCGGCGATCTCCGCGGGTTGCGCCGGCCGGCCGAGCGGCACATCCGCGGTGACGGCGGCGTAGCCGTCTTCTCGGCAGGTGAGGTCGGGCGCGTGCTCGGCGAACTCGTCCATCTCCGCGTCGGCCATCGGCGTCTGCACCCATCCAGGGCACACCGCGTTCACGCGCACGCCGGAGCGTCCGTAGTCGCGAGCCAGCGTGCGGGTGAGCCCGATGAGGGCGTGCTTTCCCACGGTGTACCCGGCGACGGACGGCCCGGCGAACAGGCCGGCCAGCGACGACACGATCACGATCTGCCCCTTGGCCTCCATGAGCGCCGGAAGGCATTCGCGCGCCATCGTGAAGGCGGTCGTGAGGTTGGCGCGCAGCGCCTGCTCCCAGCCCGCATCATCCGTCTCCCCCACCGGCGCGAAACCATGACCGCCGGCGTTGGCGACGAGCACGTCGAGGCGTCCGAAGCGGGCGAGAACGTCGCGCACCACCCCGGATGCGGCCGCGGAATCGGCGGCGTCCGCGACCAGCGGAACGGCTCCGGTGGCCGCGGCGACCTCCTCGAGCGGAGCGAGCCTGCGCCCGACGACCACCACGTTGGCGCCCTCGGCGCTGAACCGCTCGGCGATCGACGCACCGATTCCGGTTCCGCCTCCCGTGATCACGACGACCTTGCCCGCGACGCCGGCTCCGGCGAATTGTGCCATCTTGCGCTTCTCCCTCTCGTCAAGGAGCTTCGATGCTCCAGGATCTTTGGATGCCGGCCCTGCGCCGACAGGATGAATGCCGGCCTTACGCCGGAAAGCTCGAACGGGCGGTGTAGCCGAAGTCGCTGACGAGTCCCGTGGCGTCGACGGCCCTGGCGCGCGGCGAGGCGAGGAAGAGAATCTCGGCAGCCACGTCGTCCGCGGTCTGCACGGGATAGCCTGTCCCGTCGAATCCGTGCGACAGCCCCAGGTCGCCCCTGCTCATCGGGGTGTCCACGATCGACGGGCATACCGCGGTGATCCGCACGCGATCCTCCTCGACGGATGCCGCCCGCACCAGCTGCAGAAGCGCCGCCTTCGACGCGCAGTACGCGGCCATCCCGCCCGCCGCCACCAGCGCCGAGTCGCTGGCCACGAACACCGCGGCCGGCTCGGTGCCATCGCGCAGCTCGGGCAATGCGTGCTTGAGCAGCAGGAACGCGCCCGTGACGTTGACGGCGAACACGCGCTCCCAAGCATCCTGCGTCGTGCCGACCAGGCTGGTGCCGACCGGGCCGGAGACACCCGCGCAGCCGATCACGAGATCGAGGCCGCCGAGCCGGTGCGCAGCGGCGGCCACCGCGGATGCCACCTGCGACTCGTCAGCAGCATCTGCGGCGAGCGCGACGGCATGGCATCCTGCGGCGCGCAACGCGGAGGCTTGCGGCTCCGGCGCCTCGCGGTCGATCAGTGCCACCGACACACCCTCGGCCACGAGCGCCCGTGCCGTCGCGCTGCCGATGCCGCCGGCCGCGCCGGTGACGAGCGCCCGCCGTCCACCGAGTCTCAGGTCCATGCCGGTCATCTTCCATCGAGAACGTCCGCGGCGTCACGCGGGCTGCGGCCGGGTCTGCACTAGAGCGCTATCGTCGTGCGCTCAGGGCCAACAGCGCGGCCCCTCGACGAACGCAGAATGGCACGGTGGGACGACATCGTCCTGTGTCGCCGCGCGCTGGATCCGGGCGACGCCCACCAGCATCCGCCCTCAGCAACAATCCTCAGCATCTCCACTAGGCAAAGGAGCCGTTCGTGTCAGACAACCCGACGAACACGACACTCAAGAGCAACTCGCTCGGCGTCTTCGGCATCGTCTTCCTCGTGCTGGCGGCGGTCGCACCGCTGACCGGCATCGTCGTGGTGGCATCCCTCGCCATCGCTCTCGGCAACGGCGGGGGCGCGCCGGCGTCGTTCTTCATCGTGGCGGTCATCCTGCTGCTGTTCGCCGTCGGCTACGCGCAGATGTCGAAGCAGCTGGCGAACGCCGGCGGGTTCTACGCCTTCGTCGTGAAGGGCCTCGGCCGCACCGGCGGTCTCATCGCGGGCCTGATCGCCACGCTCGGCTACAACTTCTTCGTCGTCGGCACGATCGGCACGAGCGGCTTCTTCATGCAGACGGTCATCGCTCAGCTCACCGGCTTCGACATGCACTGGTACGTGTGGGGTCTGCTGTCGATCGCCGTGTGCTTCGTGATGGCCAGGCGGGGAGTGGACTTCAGCTCCAAGGTGCTCGGCGTCTCCCTCGTGCTCGAGACTCTCATGCTCGTCGTCTTCGACATCTCCGTGCTCGTGCGCACCGGCTTCGACGTCTCGGCGTTCGGCCCGGCCGCCGTGTTCTCCGGGTCGCTGCCGATCGGTCTGTTGCTGGCCGCGACAGGGTTCCTCGGGTTCGAGGCGACCGCGCTGTTCAGCGAAGAGGCCAGGCGCCCGCTGAAGACCATCCCGCGGGCGACGTACTCGGCGATCATCGCGATCGGCATCATCCTGGGCGTCACGACATGGGCGCTCGTGAGCGCGACCGGTGTCGCGCAGGCGCAGAACGCCTCCCTCAAGCATCTGGATGCCGGAGACTTGCTGTTCTCGCTCATCCACGAGTACCTGGGCGAGCCGATGATGATCATCGCCGAGATCCTGCTGCTGGTGAGCCTGTTCGCCGCGATGCTCGCGTTCCACAACTCCGCGACGCGGTACCTGTACTCGATGGGGCGCGCGCGCATTCTGCCCAACGCACTCGCCCGCACCCGGAGCAACGGCGCCCCCGCCATCGCCGGACTGGTCCAGGCGCTGTTCGGCGCGATCATCGCAGGACTGTTCGCTCTGGCCGGGCTGAGCCCGATCGCCACGCTCGTTCCGGCGATGCTCGGGTTCGGCACACTGGCGGTGCTCATCCTGCAGGCCCTGGCGGCGCTCTCGATCGTCGTGTGGTTCCGCAGGCAGCGCGACCCGCGCTGGTGGAGCACGTTCATCGCACCCGGACTCGGATTCCTCGGACTGCTGTCGATCGTGCTACTGGCCGTCTTCAACTTCAACATCGTCGCCGGAAGCGACAACATCTTCATCCTGATGCTGCCGCTGCTGCTGGTGCTGGCGATCATCGGCGGCACGATCTACGGCGCGTACCTGCGCAGCCGCAAGCCGAAGGTGTACGACGCACTCGCCACCGACATCGAGAAGTTCAACGTGCACGCCGCCGACCAGCACAAAGACCCCGTGCCCGGTCTGTGAGTTCTCGCACCGCATCAACCCCTCGCGTCATCACGGGCCGCGCCGCGACCGACCAGGCGTCCCCGACCACCCGGAAGGAGCATCCATGACCACCAACCTCTCCGACACCACGACCTGGCTACCGCTCGACGGCCTCGCCCCGGGCTTCGACGCCAACAAGGCCAAGCCGTCGAGCGACCTCGAGGGCCGCACGGTCACTGTCGTCGACGAGCGGGGTACCCGTATCTCGCACACGTTCGGCGCCGGCACGGTGTCATGGGTGTACGAGCCGGGCCAGGGCGATCCCACAGAAGCGGCGGCGCAGACGGATGCCTGCGAGGTGATCCGCGTGGACGACGAGTTGTACTACGCGCAGTTCCACCACGACTACCTGCCGAACGAGGCCGTGTCGCTCGTGCTGGACCTGCGCGGCGGACACGCGCTGGCCATCCTCAGCGTCATCGGAGAAGCCGCACCGGGGCGCACCGCCGTGCAGCAGCACTTCGCGCCCGCCCGCATCGAGGGCATGGCGCAGACCGGCGAGGCACCGTCGCCCACGAACGAGCTGATCGGGCGCCGTGCACTGTGGGTGTACTCGTCGCAGCATGCGTACGAGCACGTGTACCTGTCGCCGCACTGGTACTCCTGGCAGTGCCTGGCCGGCCCCGAGCAGGGTCTCGCCGACACCGACGAGCAGACGACGTGGCGCATCCGCCCCGGCATCTATGTGTTCGCCTGGCGGGAGAAGGTGATCCCGTGTGGATCGGTGACCATCGCCGACCACCGCGACCAGCGGTCGCTGCGCTCGCACGGCGTGCTGTTCGGCGTCGACGAGGCCGGCACGGGCCAGACGCACTTCACGTTCGGCGCGTTCGGGCGTCTGCTCTCCAACACGGTGCACCCGGCCGAGTACGACCCGGCGCTGCAGCCGGAGCGCTGAACCGTGGCGGCAGCGGAGGGCTCGACGATCGGCCGTGACGCGGGCGACGCGAGAGCCGGGGCAGACCTCATCCTCACCGGCGGCACCGTGCGCATCGCGGACGGGCGTCGCACCGTGGCCGAGGCGATCGCATTCGCCGACGGCCGTGTGCTCGCGGTCGGCACTGCCGAGCAGGTGCTTGCACACAGCGACGACGTCACCGAGGTGCGTGATCTCGGCGGAGCCGCGGTGTACCCGGGCTTCGTCGACGTGCACAATCACCACACGCAGGCCGGCCGTGCCGACCTGTACGAGTTGACGCTGAAGCCGACACTCACGCTCGACCAGATCCTCGACCGCGTCCGCGAGCATGCTGCCGACCTGCCCGCGGATGCCTGGATCGTCGGCAGCGCCTACCCGAGCACGATGATGCCCGAGTTGAACAGCTCCGCGGCGCGCAGGAGACTGGATGCGGCATCCGGCGGCCGTCCGGTCGTCATCGTCGAAGACAGCAGGCATAACCGCTGGGCGAACACGGCTGCGCTCGAATTGGCGGGCATCCGCAAGGGAGCGCTGCCGGAGGGCGGCGTGACGCCGCTGGACGAGGTCGACGGCGAGCCGACCGGCATCCTGCTGGAGGCTGCGGGCATTCCGGTCGAGGAGGCGTTCGCCCGCACCGGCGGCCTGACGCCGGAGCAGCACCGCCGATCGTCGCAACGCGGTGTGGAACTGCTGAACGCGTTCGGAGTGACAGCGTTTCAGGATGCCGCCGTGTCGGCGGACATCCTCGCCGCCCTGCACTCACTCGACTCCGCAGGCGAACTCGACGCGTGGGTGGTGTCGAGTCTCACGATCAACGATGAGATCTTCGGCTACGACCCGGTCGGCGAACCACTCGTGGCGACGGGCGAGCGCTTCCGCACGCGACACCACCGACCCGACTTCGTGAAGATCTTCCTCGACGGCGTGCCGCCGGCGCGCACGGCGTCGTTCCTCGCCCCCTACCTGCCGGATGCCGCGCACGGCGCGCACTTCCACGGCACCACCACCATGGACGCGGACGAGCTCTACGGATGGTTGCATCGCGTCGCCGAGCGCGGCCTCGGCGCGAAGGTGCACTGCACGGGCGACGGCTCGGCGCACCTGCTGCTCGACGTGGTCGAGCGACTCCGGGCGGAGGGCTACACGATTCCGGTGCAGATCGCGCACGGGCAGTTCCTGGCCGAGGCGGACATCCCGCGCATGGCGCTCCTCGGCGTGATCGCGGACATCTCGCCGTTCGTCTGGTTCCCCGGCGTGATCCCCGAGGCGCTCGCAGACGTGCTGGGCGCTGAGCGTGCCGAGCACCTGCAGCCGAACCGGTCGCTCATCGACGCCGGCGTGCTGGTCGCCGGCGGATCGGACTGGCCGGTGTCGGAGTCGCCGAATCCGCTGGAGGGCATGCAAGGCCTGATCACCCGGGCCGACCCGCTTCGTCGTGCGCCCGGAGTGCTCTGGCCGGAGCAGGCGATCACCGCCGATGAGGCGTTGGATGTCTTCACGATCAACGCGGCCCGCGCGATGGGTCTGGACGACGAGACCGGCTCCCTGGAGCCCGGCAAGTCGGCCGACTTCGTCATCCTCGACCGCGACGCGATCGGCGAAGACCCCGACAAGATCATCGACGCCCGGGTGCTCGAGACCTGGTTCGCCGGACGGCGGGTGTACACGGCCTCCTGACACGACGTGACAACCGACAGCACCGCTGCGCGTGTGCGGATTCGGGCTTGTGTTCCACGTAGGCGCCCTGCGCTGACCCGCACCTCCGAAACCCCACCAGGAGCACGCCATGCCGGTCCTGCTTTCACGTCACGAGGCCAGAAGTGCTCGTATCCTCGACGCATGGCTCTCGCCGCGTTCGACCTCGACGGCACGCTGGTAGATCAAGCTCGTGCGGCACGGGAGTGGAGCGAGGAGCTTATTGCGCAATGGTGCCTGCCCCTCGACGCGGCAGAAGGCATCGCATCGGCGCTGAGCGAACGCGGGCCGAAGGATGCTGCGTTCGACAGGCTCGTCGCGGCACGGTCGTTGCCTCTTCGCGGCGCAGACCTGCTTGCGGCTTACCGCCGACGGATGCCCGACCTCGTGCAATGCACCGACGCCGACAAAGCCGCCCTTCGCGGTCTCCGTGCTGAAGGCTGGACCATCGGCGTTCTCACCAACGGGTCGGTGCAGAACCAGGAAGGCAAGATTCGCGCCACCGGGCTCGCGGCTCTCGTCGACGGCTGGGTCATCTCGGAAGAAGCGGGGTTCCGCAAGCCCGACCCCGCGATCTTCCGTGCGCTCGCCGAACGACTCGGCTGCTCTCTCCGTGGCTGGATGGTCGGCGACAGCCTCGAACACGACGTCGCCGGCGGTGCAGCAGTCGGTCTACGCACCGCCTGGATCACGTCGGCCGGTGTGCCGACGACGAGTGCAGGTGTGCCGACGATCACAGCGCGAACTGTGACAGACGCCGTATTCGCGATGCTCGAGGCAGACCCCCGGTGATCGAGGGGCCAGCGCGCCTCAAACGGCTACGCTGCAGCGGTCGGGCGGGGTGTCGAACCTCCGCGGGAGCTCCCGCGCTCGCCCTTCTTATCGCGTGAGCGTGCGAGTTGGTGGCCGAAGATGTCGCTATTCGACTGGATAGCGACACCTCCGGCCGGAAGTTCACGTGCGATGCGTCGGCGCAGTCGTGATCATCGCGGGGGGTCGAGCTCCTCCAGCAGGAACCGCGCGCCCTGCTCGCCGATGAGCACGGCCGGCGCGTTCGTGTTGCCTGTGGTGATGCGGGGCATGATCGAGGCATCCGTCACGCGAAGGCCGGCGACGCCGTGTACGCGTAGCCGTGGGTCGACGACCGCGTCGGCGTCCACTCCCATGCGGCACGTGCCGACCTGGTGGTGGTAGGTGATGGCGGTGCGGCGCACGTAGTCTTCGATGTCGTCGTCGGAGACCTCCTGCCCCGGGTACTCCTCGACGGCTCCCCACTCCTCTGCGAGGGCGGGGCGCGAGCCGATCGAGCGGCATTGCCTCACCGAGGCGACGAGGGATACCACGTCGTCGGGCTCCGCAAGCGCGTTCAGGTCGATCTGCACAGGGTCATCGAGACCGGGTCCGGTCAACCGGAGCGATCCGCGACTGGCCGGCCGCACGATGCCCGCCATCAGTGAGAACCCGTCGTCGCCCACCGGTTCGAGGTCTTCGCCGTACATCGGAACGGAGAAGTGGATGGGCTGCGTGTCCGGTTCGTCGAGCTCCGGCCGCGACCGCCAGAACAGGTGCGTCTGTGTCACCGAGACGCCGGGCTGAGGCGGTCCCACCTTCTTCTTCGTGGTGCGGAAGACCACGGGCGACAGCAGATGGTCGTGCAGGTTCTCACCTACGCCGGGCAGGTCGTGCACGACATCGATGCCGAGCGGATCCAGGTGCTCCGCCGCACCGATGCCCGACCGCAGCAAGATGGCCGGCGAGTCCAGCGCACCGGCGGCCAGCACCACCTCGTCGGCCCGCAACTCGTGCAGGGCGCCGTTCAGTGGGTCGCCAGCCCGGCGGTACCGAACTCCGACCGCGCGGCCGTTCTCGACGATGACCGAGCGCACATGGCATCCGGTGCGCAGATCCACGCGGTCGCGCACCGGCTTCAGGTACACCATCCAGGTGTTCACACGACGGCCGTCCTGCATCGTGACCTGCTCCTGTGAGACGCCGTCGAGCCGCTCGCCGTTATAGTCCGGGTTACGCTCGAGCCCGTCCTCGAGCGCCGCCTGCATGATGGATGCCTGAATCGGCGCGAGCGGATAGGCATCCGTCACCGGAAGCGGGCCGTCAGTTCCCCGCAACTCGGAGTCTGCGCGCAGGCCTTCGTCACCGCACAGGCCTTCGTCACCGCGCAGGCCTTCGTCACCGCGCAGACCCGATTCCCCACGCTGGCCTGAGTCAGCGTGCGCACCGGGCGTCCCGCTCGAGAACGCCTCGATGCTCCGGTACACCGGCAGCACGTCGCCCCACGCCCATCCCGTGCAGCCTTGCGCTGCCCATCCGTCGTAGTCGCTGCGCGCACCGCGCACCCAGATCATGGCGTTCAGCGCGTGCGACCCGCCGAGCACCTTTCCTCGCGGCAAGTGCAGGCGGCGCCCGGCCGCATGCTCCTGCGGTACGGTGCGGTAGTCCCAGTCCTCCGGCCCGTGCCACAGCTCGCCCGCGCGGCTCGGATCGTGGATGGCAGGGTTCGTGTCTTCGCCGCCGGCTTCCAGGAGTGTCAGGTGAAGGCCGGCGTCTGCGAGTCTTCTGGCGAGGACGCAGCCGGACGATCCTGCGCCGACAACGATCACCGAGGCCGTTGAAGTACTCACGACGCTAACCGCTGATCACCTGAGTGGCGGCCACGGCCTTCAGCCCGGCAGCGCCGAACTCCAGCCCGTAGCCCGAGTTCTTCACACCACCGAACGGAACCGCCGGGTGCAGCCCGCCGTGCGAGTTGATCCACACCGTTCCGGACTGGATGCGCGCCGCGACCGCGCGCGCCTGAACCGGATCACCCCACACGGAACCGCCCAGCCCCACATCCAGTCGGTTGGCCCGGGCGACGGCATCGTCCACATCGGAGTACTTGATCACCGGCAACACCGGACCGAACTGCTCCTCGTCGACGATCGCGGTACCGTCGCTCACATCGGCGACCAACGTGATCGGGTAGAACAACTCCCCGAGCTCCGGGGCGGGCGCGCCGCCGGTGACGATCCGTGCGCCGTGCGCCCTGGCATCCTCGACCAGCCGGTTCACGATGTCGAACTGCTGCTTGTTCTGCAACGGCCCGAGCACGTTGACCTCATCGAGCCCCACACCCATCGGCGTCTGCTCGGCCACACCCTTCAACGCCTCGATCACCTGATCGTAAATGGACTCGTGCACATACAACCGCTTCAGCGCGGCACACGTCTGACCGGTGTTGATGAACGCACCCCAGAACAAGTCCTGCGCGATCGCCTGCGGATCCGCACTCGGCAGCACGACCCCGGCATCGTTGCCACCCAACTCCAGCGTCAGCCGGGCAATGTTGCCGGCCGAACTCTCGATGATCCTGCGCCCGGTGGCGGTCGAACCGGTGAACATCACCTTGTCGACATCCGGATGCGACGCCAAACGCGCACCCACCTCCCGGTCGCCCGAGATGCCGATGAGCACGTCAGGCGGAAGCACCTCGTTCATCACCGAGATCATCGCCAACACACTCAACGGGGTGTACTCGCTCGGCTTGATGACCACCGTGTTGCCCATACGCAGACTAGGCGCGATCTGCCAGATCGCGATCATCAACGGCCAGTTCCACGGACCGATCGCCCCGACCACACCCAACGCACGGTAATGCAGTTCCGCGTGCGTCTGCCCATCATCGACAAGCACCTCCGGCTCCAACACAGTCGTGGCCGCACTACGCAACCACGCCGAACACGCACCAAGCTCGAAACGAGCATTCGGCCCACTCAACGGCTTGCCCTGCTCACGAGAGAGAATGCGCGCAAGCGGCTCCGCATTCGCGTCGATCGCGTCCGCCACGGCCAGAAGCACCTCCGAACGCCTCTGATGGCCGAGGCCGTCCCACGCCGGCTGCGCAGCCTTCGCGCGGGCGACAGCGTCGTCCAGATCGGCAACCGTCCGCACAGGCGCACGACCCAGAACCTCCCTCGTCGCAGCATCCAGAATCTCGCGCCCCTGCCCCTGCGGCGCCTGAACACGCTCGAGCAGCACGGTCTCTTCGGCCGTCAACGCTCGCTCGCTCCCGGGATGCGCACTTTCCTCACTCGGTGCGGTCAACGACATCGATGTCTCCTTCATCACGACATGCCAACACGTGTCAAACAGCAATTAATGCATCCACGACACGGCCTTGCGCCCATTCTGCGTCGCCGCACGATGCGCGAGTTGTCCAGGAGCGCGCCATCGCTGACCGTCGGCGTACGGTCTCGCCACTGCGACATCCGCTCCGCCCCGCACAGTGTTCGGCCGAGTCGCTACAAGTTTCCTCCGAGGTGCTCGACGAGTCGTGACCAGTGCTCGACGATCGGCACGGTGGCGTCCGTCAGCACGGTCCGCGCATCGGGTAGGCGCTTCTGGTATCGGCGTGCCGCAGACTTCCGCTCCTTCGAGGTGGTGGTGAGGATGAACGCGGGCGCGTCGATCGCCTGCAGGCTTTCGTCGAGCACCTGCTGCTTGACAGCGGCACGATCCGCGTCGAGACCGGCCGCGCCCTGCCCGCGCGCGATGTCGAGCATCCGTTCCAGTCGGGAGCGAAGCCCCGCGAACGCGGACGCGTCGTCACTGTCGATCTCCGGCACGAGTCTGTCGACGTCCCACACGTCACGCTCAGCGAGTGACCGAGCAGCCTGGCTGAGCGTCATCGGCTCGACGAAGGCGACGGCCGATACCTGGTCGCCCAGCGCTGCCGCTAGTGCGGCCGCGAAGATGCATCCTTCGCGCCAGCCCAGCACGGCCAGGTCGCGGTAGGCGAGGTGTCCGATCGATTCCGCATCGCCACGGCAGGCCTGCAGAAACTCCTGAACGTCGAGCGCCCAGCGCTGCGGCGATGGCTGCGGTGGCACGATCCATGGGTCGGACGACCCGTACCCTGGCCGATCGAACGAGACGAACTCGGCAGAGCAGGTCGCGGTCACGATCGGGTCGGGATCGAATCCGCCCGCCCCTGGCCCGGGATGGCAGAACATCACCCAACGTGTGGCAAACGGGTTGCCGAGCATGGTGATGCCCATTCGTCGTTCGTCGGAGAGCTCGAACTGCCGTTCGCCCACGTGCGCATCCCCCTGCCGTGCTCGATTGGAGCGGATGCTTGCACAGTACCCAGCGCGTCCCTGCTTGCGGCAGGCCTTGACCGCGCCGCGGAAGCCGTCACCGACGCTGGATGCGGTCGGCGTCAGGCCTATTCGGTGTGATACAGCCCGAGTCGGGCCAGCGCGCGCGGAATGTCGACGGTGACGGTCTTCCAGAAGACGCTCTCGTCCAAGGAGCCGTAGCCTGCGTGACTGATGATGTTGCGAGTGGTGATGATCCCGCGCCGGGAATCGTCGTCCATGTCGCGAAAGTGGCGCTCGAACGGGCTGGTGTCTTCGAGCATCGCCGCCAGGCGAAGGACGGCGAGACTTGCGTGATCGAAAGTGGCCGAGCCGTCGAAGAACTGTGCCGGGTCTGACTGCGAAACCGAGTGGAGTCGCGTGAGCACCTTGCCTAGCTCATCATCGAAGAGCGCGTCTGCACTCCGTTCGGCTCGAGCCTCGACCGGCTGCCGACCGCTTCGTGAGAACCTGTTTTTCCCTCCCTGTGAGACGTCACTCACAGCGTGACAGCCTCGGCCCTGACCCGGTCGGCGAATCCCCCTTCCCGATCGACGACCACGTCGACGGGAAACCGAAGCACCTCCTCTGCTCGACTGACGAAGCTCGGGAGGCCGAACGGCACCTCGGCGTTCTCGATGTCGACCAGCAGGTCGACGTCACTGTCGAAGCCGTCTTCTCCGCGCACCGCGGAGCCGAAGACCCGCACGTTGCCGAGGCCCCGCTCAGCTGCGAGACCCACGATCCGATCGGCCTCGCGCTCGAGCGGCAAGGAGGGCCGGTAGCCGGCGGCACGCAGGAGCCGCGTGAGCAGTTCGGCCGAGACGGCGCGTTTGCCGGATTCGATCGCAGCGATATGACTCTGCTGCACCCCGGACAATTCGGCGAGGCCACGCTGGGTCAGCGCGGCATCCAGTCGGGCATCGCGCAGCATCCGCCCGGCGTCGGAAACATCTGTAATCGGCAGCACATGCCAATGATACCCTGGCTGGTATCAAACGTGCCCGGAACGAGCACGTACCCTGTTCGAATGCCACCGCTCATACTCATGAACGACCCGCGCGTGAAAGATTTCGGCGTCGTCGACCTGGGCGAACCACTGGTAGACCTCGAAGGTGTCGGCGTCGTTTCGTTCTCCGACCGGAAGCGGGCGACGAACCCACGACTCTCGTGCGTGCGCCAAGGCGTTGCCGACCGCATCGAGCAAGCGAGCCGGGAACTGCCGACCGGCATCCGGTTCCTCGGCGTGGAGGGTTTCCGGCCTCCTGCGCTTCAGCTTCACTACTACCGCCATTACCGTGAGCACCTCCGATCGGAGAACCCCGATGTCAGTGACGAAACGCTGTCGACGCTCACGGCGAGGTTCGTGTCGCCGCCTGAGGTCGCGCCACATCCGAGCGGGGCTGCGATCGATCTGACCCTGAGCGACGAGAACGGACGCGAACTCGACCTCGGCAGCGCCGTCGATGCGACCCCTGAGGTGTCGGCCGGTGCCTGCTTCACCGCCGCTGCCGGCCTGACGTCCGAGGCGACGGCCAACAGGCAGCTCCTCGTCGAGGTGCTCACGAGCGCGGGCCTCGTGAACTATCCGACCGAGTGGTGGCACTGGTCATACGGTGACCGGTACTGGGCGATGACGACGAGGAGCAGGCGAGCACTCTACGGGCCGGTGACGGGCTGAGGTTCTCACGCCCGTTGTGCTTCCGGCTGCACTACGGCAGCACCGCCACCACGTCGATCTCGACCAGGATGTTCGCCAGCTGCGACCCCACAGTGGTGCGAACGGGATACGGCTCGGTGAAGAACTCGCGATACGCCTCGTTGAACTCGGCGAAGTCGGCGAGATCCGCCAGGTGAACGGTGGTCTTCACGCAATCGTTCAGCGTCAGGCCGCGCTCGGCCAGAACCGCGCTCACGTTGCGGAGCACCTGCCTGGTCTGCTCGGCGACACCGTTCGGCACCGCTCCCCCGTTCGCCGGATCCTGCGGTCCGAACCCGGCCGTGTACAGGAATCCGTTCGCCACGATGCCCTGGCTGTAGGGCCCGGCGGGCTGCGGGGCGTTCGTGGTGCGGATCGCGGTCTTCGTCATAGTGACATTCCCTTTCTGAGATGTATTCGGTCGACAGGTCAAGAGGTCTGCGGATGCCCGCCCGCGGCTACCCGAGTTCGCGCGAGATGCGGCCAGCGGTCTCGCGGAGGAGCGGCAGTCGTGTCTCGAGTTGGCCGAGGTCGTGCACGACACGGAGTGCGGTGAGCGACAACGCGCCGACCACGCCCGCGGAACTCGTGATCGGAACGGCGACGCAGTTCACGACGGCCTCGAACTCGCCGTCGTCCGCCGCCCAACCCTGGCGGGCCACCCGCTCGAGTTCCGCATCCAGTGCTGCGCGCATCGTGATGGTGCGCTCGGTGTAGCGGCGCCATTCCACTGCGGCGAGCACGTCGTCGCGGCGGGTGACCGGTAGCCCGGCGAGGATCGCCTTGCCCAGCGCGCTGCACTGCGGCCTCACCGGCGACCCGACGCGGGAGTACAGACGTACGCGGCCGGCATCCTCGACCTTGTCGACGTACACGATCTCGTCGTCGACCAGCGCGGCCACATGAACGGTGTCACCGACCGCACGGTGCAGCCGACGTACGGCACTGTGGGCCGCTTCGCGAAGGTCGAGGCTCTCCAGCGACGCCGCGCCGAGCACCGCCAGGCGGAAGGCCGGCGCGAACGTGCCGTCGCGCCGACGGCGTGCGAAGCCCACCTGCTCGAGCGTCTGCAGTTCGCGGAACATCGTCGTGCGGTGAATGCCGAACTCCTCCGCCAGCTGCGCCACCGTCTTCGGCTGGGCCGCGATGGAGTCGAGGATGCCTGCTGCCCGCTTCACGCTCTGCGACACGCGATCACCTCCCGCCCTCGACGTCGCGCAGCGCAGCGGGAGCGACTGCGGAGGCACTCGACGTGCGCTTCAGGCCCCTGCCGGGACGGGCATCCGTCAGCTCTCCACCCGCCAGCACCGGAACCCCGGCGACGAGAACGTCGTCGATGCCGACAGCCTCGCGCAGCGGCTCCTCGTACGTGGCGGTGTCGGCCGCCCTGCGAGGATCGACGACGATCAGGTCGGCCACCGCACCCCGGCGCACGACTCCGCGATCGCCGAGCCCGAAACGCGTGACGGCGCCGTGCGAGAGGTGTTGTACGGCGTCCGGCCACGTCCAACTGGCGGTCTCCCGCACGTACTCGCGCAGGAATCGAGCGAACGTTCCGCGTGTGCGGGGGTGTGGGCGTGCACCGATGAAGATCCCGTCGGATCCGCCCAGGTGGTTCGGGTGCGAGAAGATGCGCGCCAACTCGCTGATCGGGCGCGCGTGCCGAACCGCCATGACCACGTTGGCCTCCAGCCTGCACTCCAGCAGCACGTCGAGCGCGAAGTCGACCGGATCGGCTCCGGCCCGCTGCGCCGCTTCGGCGATCGTGAGCCCATGCGCCCACGCGAGCTTCGGCGCGGCAAGATGTGCCAGCGTGAGCATGTGCGGCCAGTCCGGTCCTAGGCTCGCGTTCTGCGCAACGCGCGGGAACCATTCCCGGCGCAGCCGATCCCGCTCCTCCTGGTCGCCGAGCGCATGCACCACCTCGTCGACCGTGTGCACCGACAGTTCCGGCGGCAGTAGCGGCATGCCGAGCAGGCTGCAACCGCGAGTGTACGGGTAGGCGTCGAACGTGGCATCCGTTCCCGTCTGTGCCAGTTCGTCGAGCTGGCGCAGCACGATGTCGGCGTCGGCGTGGAAGTGCGAGACGTGCACCGGAAGGGCATGGCCGGTGCGTTCGCGTACGAGCTCCGCGATGCGCTGCATCTCATGGATGCCCGCACTCGCGTTCGCCTCGTACCCGCCGCGCATGTGACTGACGTAGACACCCCCCGCGGCCGCTACTGGCTCGCACAGCGCGGCGATCTCCTCGGTCGATTGGAACACTCCCGGCACGTAGTCCAGTCCCGTGGACAGTCCGACCGCGCCCTCGCGCATCCCCTGCGCGACCAGCTCGATCATGTCTTTCAGCCGGTCGGGCGTCGCGGGCTCTTGGGAGCGCCCGCACACCTGGAAGCGCACGGTGCCGGCGGGAACAAGGTAGGCGGCGTTCAGCCGTGATGCACCGCCCACGCCCGAGAGATATCCCGCCACCCCGCCGCCGCGGTAGGTCGGATGCGCACCGTCGATCGCGGCGAAGTACTCCGCCGCGTACGTGCCGTCGCCCGGCGCGTACGAGACGCCGTCCTGGCCCGCGATCACCGTCGTGACACCCTGCTTCAGCAGGGCGCGCTGCACCTGCTCGTCGGCCAGCAGAGCGTCTGCGTGCGAATGCGCGTCGACGAAACCCGGTAGCACGAGTCGTCTGCCGCAGTCGATGACGTGGTCGCCTGCTCGTGGTTCGACATCGCCCACCGCAACGATGACACCGCGTTCGATCGCGACGTCCGCCAGGCGCGGTGGTTTCGTTCCGGCGCCTTCCTCCCCGATGGTGTCGTCGGCCGGCGCGTCGACAACAGCGCCGCCGCGCAGCACGATCCGTTCCGAGTCGATCCCCATCAGAAGTACGTGCGCACCAGTTCGACGACCCGTCCGGAATCCCACGAATCCACCACGGGCAGCACCCGCCACTTGTCGAATGCCGTGCACGGGTGCGAAAGCCCCAGCGCGACCACGGATCCGATCGGGGCGACAGCGCGCGGCACTCCCGCCGGCCCGAATCCGCTGGGAGCCGAAGCATCCGAGACGCCATCACGGCCCCATCGCAGGAACGCGTGCTGGTCGTTCAACGCCGTCACCGAGGCATCCGTCAACGGCGACCATTCCTGGCCGAGGTCGGCCGCCACCTCGCGCGGCACCGGAAGTCCCTCGTCGTACGGAAAGTCGCGTTTTCCGCCGTCGAGCAACGCAAGACCGGGTTCCGGATGCGACACCACCCGCGCGATCCCGCGCATGGCCGGACGCAGCCGCGGCCCTTCGGCGGCAGGAGCGGCTTCATCGAACGGCGAGATGCCTCGATAGAACCCATCGTCGTGAATGAGGTATGCACCCGATCGCAGCGTGAACAGTGTGTGTCCGCCGCCGGGCCGGGGCGGAGCATCCGCACTCGCGCCGGCCTGTGCGTACACGTCGGCGACGAGGTCGAAGTACGCGCTGCCGCCGGCCGTGACGTAGACATCCCCATCGTCATACAGCCGCTGGATGCCGGCATGCAGCTCGATCTGCCGCATCAGGTACTCGCGCACGACGCCCACCCCGGCCGTAGAACGGTCGTGGGCCAGGCTGCCCTCGTACCCGGCGACACCGGCGAGCCGGAGCACCGTCGAGGATGCGACACGCTCGGCGATCGCCGTCGCCTCCTTGACACCACGTGCACCAGTGCGCCCCCCGGGCATGCCCAGCTCGACACAGACGTCCACGGGGCGCGCCAGCGCGACGGCAAGCAGGGTCTCCTCCATCGCGACGATGGTGTCGACGGAGTCCGCCCAGCACACGAACCGAAGGGCGGGATCCGCCAGTTCGGCCGCGAGATACGCCAGCGAGCGCGGATCGACGACGGAGTTCGCGAGCATGATCGAGTCGAGACCGAACGAACGGGCCGTGCGCACCTGGCCCATCGTGGCGAGCGTGATGCCGAGCGACCCGGTGTCGAGTTGCCGCTGCCACAACGCGGGCGCCATCGTCGTCTTGCCGTGCGGCATGAGGTGAAGGCCGCGTGCCTTCATCCAGTCGCTCATCGTGGTCGCGTTGTGACGCATCGCCGCGTCGTCGAGCACGACGAGTGGTGTCCAGAACTCGCCGAGCCGCGGTTCGGTCGCAAGGAATTCGGCCGGTCTCATGCCGATCGCCCGCGTCGGAACACCCTTGTCGCGGGCGGTGAGGCGCTCGCTGTCGAGTTCGTCGAGCCGCAGCCGTTCCGTCATCGTGTTCCTTTCCGTCGCCGTCATCGCTCTTGCTCCCGCCGGTTGAGCTTGTCGAAACCCGGCCGAACTCCCGCCGGTTGAGCCTGTCGAAACCCGGCCAAACTCCCGATCCAACTGGTTTCGACAAGTTCAACCGGCGGTGAGGTCGTGCAAATACTACAACGCATGTTGCAGCTCACGCACTCATTGCTCAGACTGGACGCATGCCCTCCCCCGCGCCGTCGACAGCAGGTCATCTGCGTCCGCGCCTCATCGCCGTCGGCGAGACCATGGCGATGATCACCCCCGCGCATGCCGAACCGCTCGCCACGGCGAACGAGCTGCGGCTGCACGTCGGTGGTGCGGAATCGAACGTGGCGATGCACGCGGCGGCGCTGGGCATCCGAAGCGCTTGGGTCAGCGCGGTCGGCGACGACGCGCTCGGCGAGCGGGTGCGCCGGGAGGTCGCGGAGCGCGGCGTCGATGTCGGCTGGGTCGTCGTCGACCAGCACGCCCCGACGGGCGTGTACTTCAAAGACCCTGGCAACGGCGTGCTCTACTACCGTCGCGGTTCGGCAGCGTCGTGCATGACGGCCGAATCGATCGCCGACGTTCCGCTGGAGCAGGCGGAAGTGGTGCACATCTCCGGCATCAGCCCGGCGCTCTCGGCGGAGTGCGCCGCCCTCATCGACGCCCTCGTCGAGCGCGTCTCGGGCAGCGAGGGCGTGCTGAGCTTCGACGTGAACCATCGGGCGCCGCTCTGGGAGCCCGGGGCCGCGGCTCCACTGCTGCTCGAACTCGCCCGGCGCACCGACCTCGTTTTCGTCGGGCTCGATGAGGCGAATGCGCTCTGGGGATGCGACACCGCGGCCGAGGTGCGCGCGTTGATCCCCGAGCCGGAACGACTGGTCGTCAAAGACGGCGACGTCGGCGCCACCGAGTTCGAGCGACGGGGCGGTTGCGACGTCGAGACATTCGTTCCGGCCATCCCCACCGTCGTGGTGGAGCCGGTCGGCGCAGGCGACGCGTTCGCCGCAGGCTACCTCGCCGCGTTCCTGAACGGTGTCGCCTCCGAAGACAGGCTGCGCGCGGGCCACGAACGCGCACACCTCGTGCTGCAGTCCACCAGCGACTTCGTACCGGAACAGCCGGCATCCGATTCGGCTGAGACCCACGCTTCTCGATGAAAGGCGGATGCCCCACATGACAGACAACTCAGCTTTCGGCGACCTCTTCCAGGGCGTGCCGCTCATGGCCATCCTGCGCGGCATGGGCGTCGAACGCAGCCTGAACGTCGCGACCACCGCATGGGATCTCGGCATCAAAGCCGTCGAGCTCCCGGTGCAGACGCCCACCGATGTGGAGGCGTTGCGCGTCGTGGCGGAGGCCGCACACGACCGCGGCTTCGTCGTCGGCTCGGGCACCGTGATCACTCCGGAGCATGTGCGCCAGTCGAAAGATGCCGGTGCCGCCTTCACAGTGAGCCCCGGCTTCGACGTCGAGGTCGTCCGCGCCTCGCACGAGGCGGGTCTGCCCGCGCTGCCCGGCGTGGCGACGGCGTCCGAGGTGCAGGCCGCCCTGAAGGAGGGTCTGACCTGGCTGAAGGCGTTCCCGGCATCCCTGCTCGGCACCGGATGGTTCGACGCGATGCGCGGCCCGTTCCCACAGGCCACCTTCGTGGCCACGGGCGGAATGGATGCCTCCACCGCCCCCTCCTTCCTGAACGCCGGTGTGCGCGTGGTCGCCGTCGGCTCCGCACTCGAAGACCCTGAGCAGCTGCCCGCCCTCGCCGCGCTGCTTCGCTGAGCGTGTTGGCCGCCTCCCACCGATTGCGCACCCCCGAGCCCGCTGGTTGAGTACCCCGAACCCGCCGGTTGAGCCTGTCGAAACCCCTGGTCGAGTACCCCCGAAAGGCCGCCGGTTGAGCTTGTCGAAACCGCCGCACGCTGGGGCGGACTGGTTTCGACAAGCTCAACCAGCGGTGCAGACCCAACCAGCGGCGCCGGTCAGCTCGCCGGAACCTTTGCAGGCGTCGCGAGCTTCTCTGTCGCGGCCAGAGCGTGCAGCCGGCCGGCGCCCTCGACATCTGGTCGCACCGATGCGACCAACGTCGCGATCACTCCGACGGCCGAGATCAGAGCGGCATAGATGACCACGGGCCAGATCGCGCCGCCTGCCGCGGCCACGAGCGCGACGCAGATGAACGGCGCGAGTCCGCCTCCGAGGGTGTTCGAGATCTGGTAACCGATGTTCACACCGGTCGTGCGTGCTTCCGGGTCGAACATCTCCACCAGCATCGTCGACAGGATCGCCTGCATCGCGACACCGAACAGCACGAATCCGAGAATCTGGCCGAGCCAGATCAGCCACATGTTGCCCGTGCTGAACAACATGAAGCTCGGGTAGACCATGCACGCGAAGCCGACGCATCCGATGATGTAGACCGTTCGGCGCCCGATCCGATCGGAGATCGCTCCCCAGGCGGGAGCGACGAACACTTGCAGCACGCCCACGATCATGGTTCCGGCGAAGCCCATCCATGCCGGGATGTGCTTGTCGCCCACCATGAACGCAAGCCCGTACGTCAGTACGACGTAGCCCGCGATGGACTGCGGGAGACCGATCAGGATGCCCATGATGGCGTTCTTCGGGTGCCGGAACGCTTCGACCAGCGGGTTCGCCTTCTTGCCGGTCGCCTGGAGCTGCAGCGCCTGGGTGGCGGTGAACTCTTCGGATTCCGTGAGCTTGCGCCGCAACAGGATGGCCACGATCGCCAAGACGATGGAGAAGACGAACGGAAGTCGCCACCCCCACGTGAGGAACCACGACGATGCGGTGAGACCGAGCGCGGCCATCAGCCCGCCCGACACGATGTTGGCCACTCCCGCGCCGCAGATCAGGAACGCCCCGTACAGGCCGTGCTTTCCGGTCGGCGCGTTCTCGATGACCATGGTCGCCGCGCCGCCCATCTCGCCGCCCACGAAGAATCCTTGGAGCATCCGGCAGAACAACAGCAGTAGGGGTGCCACGACTCCGATCGTGTCATCCGAGGGAATGAGGCCGATGCCGGTCGTCGCCAGCCCCATGCCCACCACGGTGATCATGAGCACCGTCTTGCGCCCGGCTCGATCGCCCACGATGCCCCAGATGATGCCGCCGACGGGCCGGAGGAAGAATCCAACGGCGAATGTCGCGAACGACTCGAGCTGGCCGATGACCGGGTCGCTGCCGGAGAAGAACACGACGGGGAAGACGGCTGCCGATGCGAGACCGTACAGGTAGTAGTCGTAGTACTCCATGAGCGTGCCGATGGCACCGCCCGCGATCATCCGTCTTTGTTTGGCGGAAAGCGTGCTTCGGGCGGGCAGAGTGCCGCCGGATGCCTGGGTCATCAGAGCCTCCTTACTCCTGAACCTGGCGTGAGTGCGGTTCGAGAGCTAAAGTAGCGCCATCTGAACATAATGTCTACTTGGTTAACGTTTTGTTCAGCGAGGTAGTGTGGCGAGCATCCGGTTCGTCCCCCGCCACCCGAAGGAGAGTTCATGCTCGCGTCCGGCACGTTCGAGAGTGCCGACGAGGTGCTCGCCACTTTTCGTCCGGTGATGCACGCCATCGCCACCGCGGGCGGGCCGTCGTGCGAGGTCGTGCTGCACAACCTGGACGGGTCTGATGTCGACCTCGGGCACACGATCGCCGCCATCGAGAACGGCCATGTCACGGGGCGTGAGGTCGGTGGCCCCTCGACCAGTATCGGGCTCGAGGTGCAGAAGGATCCGCTCGGTGATCACGACGCCTTCGGCTATCGCGGCTTCACGAGCGACGGCCGCGAGTTGCGCTGCTCCAGCGCGTACTTCCGCAACCGCGAGGGCCGCATCATCGCGGCGCTCTGCATCAATGTCGACCTCAGCGCTGTGCAGCAGGCCCGGTTCCTGCTCGACGCGTTGCTGCCCGCGCAGGCGGATGAGCCTTCGGCTGCACCCGACGAGTACTTCGGCCGCGATCTCGTCTCGGTGATGGACACCATGATCACCGAGGCCATCCGCGAGGTCGGAAAGCCGGTCAATCAGATGTCGCGCGACGACAAGATCGGAGTGCTTCAGCGACTGGATGCCCGTGGCGCGACCCAGATGCGCAAGTCGGTCGAGACGATCGCCGTGCGTCTCGGCATCTCACGCGTGACCGCATACTCCTATCTCGACGAGGCGCGACGCACGGCGGGCGAGCCGGCCTGAGCACGTAGTGGGCTACGACCCGACCACGGGCTACGACCCGGCCGCGGGCAACGGCCCGACGACGGCATCCAGCCAGGCGAGGATCGTGCGCAGGCTCTCCGGATCGAGGCGCGTTCCGGGCGCGTTGTATCCGTTCCCCGGTGCGGCCGCCACCTCCGCCGGGCTGCGTACGTCGTGCTTGAAGACGTGGTTCGCGTCCGACGGGAATGCGAACGCCACGTTCGCCATCCCGTGCGCCGCCTGCTGCAGCGGGTCGCCGTCGGCGTGCAGGCCCACCTGCACGTCCCTGCCGCCGATCAGCACCAGCACGGGGATTCGCAGCCCGGCGATGTCATCCGTCGCGGATTCCGTCCACAGTTCGCGGGCGAGCGGCAGGTTCGCCGGCGCCTCGAAGCTGCTCAGCACCTGCCGCACGCTCTCCGGGATCGCGGGGTCGAGATCCATCGGCTCGCCGGCGGAGTACCGCTCGGCGGCCTCCTCGACCTTGGGCATCAGCTCAGCTCCACCGGGAACCCGGCTCGACTGCAGGGCGAGCTGCGAAAGCAGAACGTCGCCGACCGGACGACCGGGAGGAGCAGCCAGAATCACGCCGGCGAAGGGCGTCGGATGCTCGCTCGTCGCGTAGTGCATCACGTGCAGGCATCCTTCACTGTTGCCCATGCCGACGACACGGGAGCGATCGACGTAGTCCTGCTCGGCGAGAACGCGCACGGCGGCGACGAGTTCGTCGAGGTGCGACTGCATGCTCATCTTGCCGGTGAGCTGCGGCAGGTTCTCCATCACGTGCGGGCCGGATGCGCGCTTGTCGTAGCGGATCGACGCGATGCCGTGCTCCGCGAACGCTTCGGCGAACATCCGTCCGCTTCCATCGGTCCCGGGCAGGAGCGGCGAGCACCAGTCGCGATCGGTGGGACCGCTGCCCGCCACCAATGCCACTGCAGGGAACGGTCCGTCGCCATCGGGTCTGACGAGGGTGCCCTCCATCGTGACGCCATCCAACTCCCACGAGACCTCTGAACGCACCGTCATGCGTCGAACCTATCCCCCGTGCTCTTCCCACATCTCCCTCGCCTGCCCGCCAGAGCCGACAGACCTAGCCGACGCGGAGGTCAATGCCCTTCCGGGGTGGCGATGTAACTGTACTGAATGGGCTGGCCGAGCATGGGGTGGTCGAAGACGACGTCCTGCACACGGAAGGTCGTATTGCCCATGGTGACGACGAGATCGCCGGTGGCTTCCTCGACCGGTACCCGACCCTCGATTTCGCCTTGGGTGCCGGCGGCGACTGGGTGCGAGTAGACGGCCGGGAATATCCCGGTGTTCGACCAGGCGGAGTGGAAGGAGTTCGCGACCGCGGCGTCGACCGCGTCGAAAACCCGGGGATCACGGCTCACGTCGAGCCCGAGATTGTCGCTCGTGCTGAACACCTGAAACACGAACGCCTGCAGGTCGGTGCCGGAGGGCGTTTGCTGAGTACGTGCCGCCAGCCGTTGTTCCGGCGACCAGATGGTGCCGGTGTCGTTGTCGGTGCTGGGCACGAACCTGCAGGTCGCCTGGGTCGAGTTCTGGCACAAGCTGTCCAGCATGCCGGCAGCCGCCAGCCGTTGACTGGGGCCGTAGGTCACCGTGCTGCCCGGGCGATCGGAGATGGTCAGCGTGGAGAAGTCCGCGGCCGGGATGACATCGGAGCCCGCACTGCCGATGTAGCCGGCGTCGGACTCGGCGATGTCCAAGGTCGTGATCTTCAGATCGAATGACACGACATCCTTGGTCCAGTCCTGACTATGCCCGTCGGCCGCGGCCTGCACGTAGTCGACCTGCACCTCGGTGGCTTGCGAGAACTCGTACGTCTCCTCGAAATGCTGGGTGGCACCGGGTTCCAGGACGGCATCGACGGGCGGCGCGCTCTGCAGGCTGCCGTGGTGGTCCTTGGGTACATGAGCTCCCGTGTAGACCATCGGATGGCTCGACAGATTCACTACGTTGAAACCCTGAGTGAGCTGCGCACTGCCCGCTTGGTCGCCGTGACCGTTGGTGGTGGGAGTTGCGGCTGACGCCGCAGCGACGCCGGTGGCGCTCAGCACGGTGGCCGCAAGCACGATTCCAGAAAGGGCGGCTCCCAGGTTCATCTCTGCTCCATGTTCCGACGGAGGTCTCCGTCTTGTAGATGTTCATCGACTCGGTACCTGACCAAGCGTGACGGCGCGGAGGCAGGTGGGGATTCCGCCGATGAGCTGAACCGGCGTGTGAAAGCACGTCCACCGATCGGCGGATGTCTGTGCCGGTTCCGCACGAAAGCCATGCTGGGCAGAAGGCCGGGCAAGGGACCGGCCAATCACCCCAAGCCTCGGCGCCGCCCGGACCGACTCGCGTTTCCACAAGTACCGCTGGCGCCCTGCCTCCTCAGGCGATGGCCACCGTCGGAGTCGCCGTGGCGATGACGGCCCGCTCGAAGTCCATCAACTCGCGCACGACCGGCTCGATATCGCCCACCCACTCGGGGTCCTGATAGATCATCCGATACTTCTCCACCCGATCGTCCTCGTCCTGGAACGAACGGATCCAGATGTAGGCGTCGGCATCATTCTGGTCGACGAGCGACGCAGTCACCTGCACACCGTGCGCTCTCACAAAAGGGATGACCACACGATCCATATAGTCCGCGAGTGCACCGCGCCTCCCCGGATGCGCCACGTATCGACGGATCTCCACCAGCTGACCGCTCATTCGGCCACCTCGATGACGACCTTGCCCTGAGTGTGGCCGGCGGCCACGGCATCCTGAGCCGCTCCCGCCTGCTCGAGCGGGAACGTCTTCTCGACCGCGACGCGGAGCGTACCGCTCTCCACCAGCTGGGCGATCGAGGTCAGTGCCGTGTGATCCGGCTCGACGAGAATCCCGGTGGTGCGCACGCCCCGAGCCTCGGCGGCCGCCGCCACCTCTGGCCGGATGCCGCCGGGTACGCCGATGTACAGTCCGCCGCGCTTCACGATGCCGATGGACGGCAGCCCTGTGGCCTCGCGATCGCCGACCAGGTCAAGCACGATGTCCACCGCATCGAGCTCCTCGAGGCGGACGGCCGAGTAGTCCACGAACTCCGCGGCCCCGAGCGAGCGCAGGAACTGCTCGCGTGCAGCGCTGCCGGTGGCGATCACATGCGCTCCCCGAGCGACGCCGATCTGCACAGCGAGGTGCCCGACTCCTCCCGCCGCAGCATGGATGAGAACACGCTGACCCGGCTGCACGTCGGCGGTATCGACCAGCGCCTGCCAGGCCGTCAGCGCCGCCAGCGGCAGGGCGGCCGCCTGCACGTGGCCGATCGTCCGCGGCTTGCGTGCGAAGTGACGCGACGGAGCCGTCACATAGTCGGCGTACGCTCCGGCCTCGTGTGGGAACCGCGGCATGCCGTAGACCTCATCGCCGGGCTTCAGCGTCGTGACACCGAAGCCGACGGCGTCCACCACACCCGACACATCCCAGCCTGCGCCGAGCGGCAGCGTGCGCGGCACACCGCCGACACCGCCGCCCTCACGGGTTTTCCAGTCCACCGGGTTGACTCCAGCGGCATGCACGCGAACGCGAACCTCTGTGGGCAACGGCACGGGGACGGATGCCTCGATCATTCGCAGTGTCGACGAGTCGCCATAGACATCGTGGCGGATCGCCCGCATCGTGTCATCGGTCATGGCCTCCTCCTTCGGGACGGCCTCTCCATCCCGACCATGACCGTATTGGTTCGGTACTGGTTACCCGCAAGGGCACCCACTACCCTTTGGATACCATCACCCGACGCTCGAGGAGACCGGATGGAGCCATGCCCGACCGGCAAGCACGCCGTACACAACGTCTACGAGGCGCAGTGCCCGTGTCGCTCCCTGCTCGAACTGCTGGCGAACAAGTGGACGGCTCTCGTGATCGGCGGACTCGAAGCCGGCCCCGCGCGGTTCGGGGTGCTTAAGCCCGGATCCACCGATGGGTGGTGAGTTGAGGTCGGCGAGTTAAACGGAGAATGCCTATCTGATCA
>NZ_BAAHAW010000039.1:0-79687 GCF_054777235.1 Humibacter antri
CGAACGCCGCCAGCTCACACTGGCAGCCTGACCAACCAACCACCTGTCCGGGAACAGGGGTCAACCTCAGTCCTGCTTGTCAGCTCGTTCCCGTACGCCGTGCGCCCTTCCGAACTCGACACCGCGTTGGACAGTCTCGCATCAGCCCGCGAGCGGGATCTCCCGCCTGGCGCTGTTGTCGCCGCACTGAAAGTCCTTGATGACGCGTTCCTGGCGTCCCATAAGGACAAGTACGCTGGCGCGGTATCGGTCTCTGTGACCAACCCCTCGGTGTCGGACTTCGCCGCGTCCTGGCTACGAGAACATCCGCATGATGCGCTTCTCCTAATTAGCAGCGTCAAGTACTTCGAGCAGCTCG
The DNA here is from genome assembly GCF_054777235.1 of Humibacter antri. Lineage (NCBI taxonomy): Bacteria > Bacillati > Actinomycetota > Actinomycetes > Micrococcales > Microbacteriaceae > Humibacter > Humibacter antri. Next base: position 359 of record NZ_BAAHAW010000039.1, read on the forward strand.
ATTGGATCCGCGTAGAGATAGTGCTGACTGCCGCGCCCGCGACACGAACGGTGTTGGAATCAGCCCTGCGAGAGGCCGTCATGCGCTGCTTTCCGGTCGAGCCGGTTCTCGGTGAGCGCTTCCGACCTAACCGCTCGGCAACCTACTTCTGGCGTATCAGCCCCGAGGTCCGCCTGCAGTTCGCCATGGCCGTCGGACGCGAACTCAAGAGTCAGGATGCCAACTACGACAGCTGGCTCGCGCTGGTTCGCCAAGCCGCGCGGCAGCGATGGCAAGACGGCGAGGTCGGGGATCTAGAGGCAGCACTCGAACTTCTTGCCGGGGATTCCGACCGCAACGAAGACGTGACCGCTGCGGCAAACGCGCTCGTCCACGCGGCTACGACCGCGAGCGACTGGCGTGCAATCGCCGACTGCCTTCAAGACGAACCAGAGCTGATCACAGTGCCCATGCGGGAAATTGCTGAGTTATTCGACGGCTGGGCAACCGAGGAACTTAGGGCGCCAGACGGAATTGCCGACGAAGATGCGTTTGGCGAACTGGAGGCGCTCGCCGAGGGTCTCGGAGTTAGCCATTCAGACTTGCTATGGCAAGAGGCATACGATGCGATCCGAGCCCGTTTCGATGCTGAAGAAACGTACGTTCCACAACATCCAGACGCCAACGTGGCACAGCCGGACGCATCCCGGATCGATGCACTCTTCGCGCACTTCGACAGCCTGTGACAGCCCTTGACGCTTGGCGCGCTTGCGGGCGGTTTGAACTGACGCGTGTGTGTCCTGGTTGTGGGTCAGGCAGATCACGCATGTTCCCGTAGACAGGGAAGGTGACAACGAGCGCTCCTGATCCGTGGGCGCTGGACCGTTGTCCGCCTGCCGCGTGGCTGATCTCGATCTGTCTAGATGCCAGGGCATCCGTTGGCGGCCGGAGCGCGCTGCAGCGCTTCTTCGGCGTACAGCCCGCCGCCGGAAGCGGCCCGCTCGTGGTATATCGGAGTGTTAGGTGAAATCGAAGCGGCGGCCGCTCTTGACCCCCTCGGAGCTGGGCGGCGGGTGATCCGCTCGGTTTCAGTCGGCGAGCATGGCGCTGACATCAACCACGTGGTGATCGGTTCGCCTGGGGTGTTCTCGATCAACACGAAGCGGCAAGTTGATGGCCCGATGTGGGTTTCGCCGATGCTGGTGAAGGCCAACGGCCTGCTCGTTGTTGCGCTCGCGGCTGTCGTTGCCGGCTGGGAGACCATCGACCGCTTCTTCCACCCGGTCGATATCCGCAACGCTTGGCTACTGATCGCCACCGGCCTCGTCGGCTTCGTCGGCAACGAGATCGTCGCGATCTATCGCATGCGCATGCCAATTTCTCCAGCCGTTCGAGCAGCGCAACGAGTTCCGCCGCCTTGCCGGCTCTATTGCAATAGCTTCTAATCAGTCCGACAGAAACACACGGGTGAGGTGTTGCTCCATCACCGGAGTTTTGCAGCACTCAGCCCTGTTCAGCGTTGTGCCAGTCGCGGCTACCTTGCAAGGCTGCGCGCCACGGATCGCGCTGGACGTTCTGCACCGGCCGGCCCCCTCTTGCGAAAGACCATCTCCAGGCATCGTTCTGCGGCGTAGCGTGACCTCAACACGTCGTCACGTCGAGGAGGGCCCATGCCGAACGCGGAGCAACTGAACCGCTTCGAGACGGGTCGCGGATTCGTCGCCGCGCTCGATCAGAGCGGTGGCAGCACGCCGAATGCCTTGCGCCTCTACGGCATCGAGACCTCGGAGTACTCGAACGATGACGAGATGTTCGACCTGATCCACGCCGAGCGGGTGCGCATCATCACGAGCCCGGTCTTCACCAGCGAGCGGGTTCTCGCCGTCATCCTTTTCGAGAACACCCTCGACCGCGAGATCGACGGTCGCGGCGCTGCCGACTATCTCTGGAACGGAAAGGGCATCGTGCCGTTCCTGAAGATCGACAAGGGTCTCGAAGACGCCGCGCAGGGCGTGCAGCTAATGCGCGACATCCCAGCGCTAGCGCCACTGCTCGCCCGCGCGCGAGACGCCGGCGTGCTCGGCACCAAGGAGCGCTCGGTCATCCACGGCGCCGACGACGATGGCATCCGCGCCATCGTCGACCAACAATTCGCCGTCGCCGGGCGTGTGCTCGCGGCCGACCTTCTGCCCATTCTGGAGCCCGAGGTCGATATCACCATCGCTGACAAGGCAGACGCGGAACGGATGCTCAAGGACGCCATCTTCGAGCAGCTCCCCGCGTTGGGTGACCGCAAGCTGGCGGTGAAGGTCTCCATTCCGACTGTCGACGGTTTCTACAGCGACCTCATCGAACATCCGAACATCGCCAGAGTGGTCGCGCTCTCGGGTGGCTACACGCAGCAGGATGCCGACGCCCGGCTCGCCCGCAACCCCGGGCTCATCGCCAGCTTCAGTCGCGCCCTCTTGCAGGGTTTGACCATCCAGCAGGGTGATGAGGAGTTCACGCACACTCTCGACACCTCTATCCACGCGATCTACGACGCCTCTATCAGGTGAATGCGTCAGCACCTCCGAGCATCCATCCCGGGAGCACATCGCTTTCTCGTCGGCCGGGGCGTCATGCACGGAATGTGCGGGTCCGCGATCGTGACGACGACCGAGCGTGGACGCCCGCCTAATCGGCCAGGCGGCGCAGTGCGTCGCGGAACGCGGCATCCACCCGGTCGCTTTCCCCGGTGGCCAGCAGGTCGAGCATGCTGCCGCGCAGCAACGCGAGCACGGCCGTCGAGCGTCCACATTCGCGGTCTGAGGCGCCGTCGGCGGACTCGAGCATCTCGAGCCAGTCGCGCACAGTGTCGGCGGCGAAGCCGGCCAACGGGCCGTCCTGTGTGATCAACGAGCGCCCGTACGCCTCGACCCACAGGTTGAGCAGGCGGCCGTGCTCCGGCGCAGCGAGCCAGTCCCACACATTCCCCGTGAACGCGGCGAGGTTCGCGTCGGCGGACGTGCGGCGCACATCGTCGAGCATCGCGAGCTCGTCAGCACGTGCCTCCGCGAGGATGGCGCGCACCACACCTTCCTTGCTGCCGAACAGGAACATCAGCACGCCCGCGCTCGTGCCGATCGCATCGGCGAGCGGTCGTAGCGACAGGTCGGACAGCCCGTGCTCGGAGACGTACTCGTAGGCGCGGCGAGCGAGTTCGCGGCGCCGGGGCGAGGCATCCGTTCTGTCTTCGGGCATGTCGCGATAGTATCGCAACTGGAACAACTGTTTCAGTTGATTCGGAGGAGGATGACATGGACGTCACCGTGCGCATCGCGGACCAGCCGGGCGACCTCGGATGGATCGTCATGGCCAACGCCGAGGTGTACGCACAGCAGTTCGGCTGGAGCACCGACTACGAGGCGCTCGTGGCGCGCATCGTCGCCGACTTCGCCGAAGGCTCAGGACCCGAACGACAGCGGGCCTGGATCGCAGAGATCGACGGCCGACGCATCGGCTGCGTGATGTGCGTCGACGCGGGGAAGGATGTCGCCCGCCTGCGCCTGCTGCTCGTCACGCCCGACGGTCGCGGCCTCGGTGCAGGCAGCGCGCTGGTGGATGCCTGCCTCGGCTTTGCACGCCGCTCCGGCTACCGCGCCATCGTGCTCTGGACCAACTCGGTGCTCGAGTCCGCTCGACACATCTACGAGCGCGCCGGATTCGAGCTCGTCGCCGAGACCCCGCACCACAGCTTCGGCGCCGACCTCGTCGGTCAGGACTGGGAGCTCGCCTTGTGAGCGGTCGGGCTCACCTTGCCGGACGGCCGGCCGCTTCCGACTGGCTGGTCAGCACCTTGAGGATGTCTTCCACCCGCTCCTTCGCGTCGCCGAACAGCATCTGGGTGTTGTCCCGGTAGAACAGCGGGTTGTCGACACCGGCATAGCCCGCTGCCATGGACCGCTTGAACACGATGACGTTCTCCGCCTCCCAGACCCGCAGCACCGGCATCCCCGCGATGGGGCTGCCCGGGTCTTCGGCGGCTGCCGGGTTCACCGTGTCGTTCGCACCGATCACCAGAGCGACCGAGGTCGACGCGAAGTCGTCGTTGATCTCGTCCATCTCCATCACGATGTCGTACGGCACGCGCGCCTCGGCCAGCAGCACGTTCATGTGCCCAGGCAGGCGACCGGCGACCGGATGGATGCCGAACCGCACGTCGACCCCTTGCTCACGCAGCCGCCGGGCGAGTTCGGCGACCGGGTACTGCGCCTGGGCGACGGCCATGCCGTACCCGGGCGTGATGATCACGCTCGACGCGCCTTCCAGCATCGCCGCTGCACCGGCGGCGTCGATGTCACGGTGCTCTCCGCCAGGGGCATCCGATTTCGACGGCGCCTCGATGCCGAATCCGCCGGCGATGACCGACAGGAACGACCGGTTCATCGCCTTGCACATGATGTAGGAGAGATAGGCGCCGGAGGACCCGACGAGTGCCCCGGTGACGATCAGCAGGTCGTTGTTCAACAGGAAGCCCGCGGCCGCCGCGGCCCATCCGGAGTAACTGTTCAGCATCGAGATGACGACCGGCATGTCGCCGCCGCCGATCGAGGCGACCAGGTGCCAGCCCAGCGCGAGGGCGAGCGCCGTCACGACGATCAGGAGCCACAGCTGCGGTGCGGTGATGTACCAGACGGTGAGGGCGACGAAGACGACGAGGGCACCGATGTTCAGCCCGTTCTTGCCGGGCAGCATGAGCGGCCTCGAGGAGATGCGGGCGGAGAGCTTGAGGAACGCGACGACCGACCCGGTCAGGGTCACGCCGCCGATGAACACTCCGATGAAGACCTCGCCGTGGTGCACGCCGAGGAGGTCCGCAGGGATGCCTGTCGTATCGAGCGCGCCGTTCCACCCGACGAGCACCGCTGCGGCGCCGACGAAGCTGTGGAACAGGGCGATGAGCTGAGGCATGCCCGTCATCTCCACGGTTCGCGCCCGCCATAAGCCGATGATCGCGCCGATGATGATCGCGACGACGAGAAGAGTGACCCCCAAGGGCAGCGACGACGAGCCCCATGCCCTCGTCAGTACGACGATGACGGTGGCCACGAGGGCTATCGTCATGCCGATCATGCCGTACACGACTCCGCGGCGGGAGGTCTGGTGCTTGCTGAGCCCGGCGAGGCTCATGATGAAGAGGAGCGCGGCGACGATGTAGGCGGCGTCGGCGACCGCGGTGGCCGCCTTCACCTCTCGCCCGCCTTCGTGAACATGGCGAGCATTCGACGGGTGACGGCGAACCCGCCGAACACGTTGATGGATGCCACGAGCACGGCGACGGCGGCTATCACCTGCACGACAGGCGAGGGCGCCATGATCTGCACCATCGCGCCGACGATGATGATGCCGGAGATGGCATTCGTGACGCTCATCAACGGGGTGTGCAGCGCGTGCGCGACATGGCCGATCACGTAGAACCCGACGACCACCGCGAGCACGAGAACGAGGAAGTGCTGCGGCAGGGGCGGCGGTGCGAACGCGCACACCGCGAAGAGGGCGGCGATTCCGAGCGCGATGAGCGCTGTCACGGCGCCCGATGACAGCCTTCGTTTCGGCTCGTGCGCCTTCGGCTTTTCGGCCGTCGCCTGAGTGGGCGCCGCAATTGGCACCGGAGGGGGCGGCCAGGTGATCGAGCCATGGCGCACGACGGTGACGGCGCGCTGCACGACGTCGTCGAAGTCGATCACGAGGCGGCCGTCGTTGCCCGGCGTCAGGATCTTGATCAGGTTCAGCAGGTTGGTGCCGTAGAGCTGGGACGCCTGCGTGGGCAGCCGCCCGGCGAGGTCGGTGTAGCCGAGGATGGTCACACCGCCGGGAGTCACGATCCGTTCGCCGGAAACCGAGCCCTCGACGTTCCCGCCCTGCGCAGCGGCCATGTCGACGATGACGCTGCCCGGTTTCATGGTGGCGACATCCGCAGCGGTGATGAGGCGGGGCGCGGCACGACCGGGGATGAGCGCGGTGGTGATGATGACATCCACGTCGGCCGCCTGCTCCGAATAGATCTCGGCGGCGCGACGGTCGTACGCCTCGCTGGTCGCCTTGGCGTACCCATCGGTGGACTGTTCGACGGCGACGTCGACGGGCAGGTACTCGCCGCCGATGGAATGCACCTGGTCGGCGACCTCGGGTCGTGGGTCGGTCGCCCGCACCACGGCGCCCATGCTGGATGCCGCGCCTATCGCCGCGAGACCGGCGACGCCGGCTCCTGCCACGAGCACCTTCGCGGGAGGCACCTTGCCCGCCGCGGTCACCTGGCCGGTGAAGAAGCGGCCGAACTCGTGTGCCGCCTCGACCACCGCCCGGTAGCCGGCGATGTTGGCCATCGAGCTGAGCACATCCATCGACTGCGCGCGGGAGATGCGCGGGACGGCATCCATCGCGAGGGCGGTGAGGCCGCGGGAGGCGAGAGACTTCAGCAACTCGGGACTCAGCGCCGGGCTGAGCATGCCGACGATCGTGGCGCCGTCTTTCAGACGGGCGATGTCGTCGGAAGTCGGCGGGTTGATCCGCAGCACGACGTCGCACGCCCACGCTTCGGCCGTGTCGACGATTGCGGCGCCGGAAGCGACGTAGGCCGAATCGGGGAAGGAAGCCCGTACTCCCGCCCCGCTCTCGACCAGGACCGTGTAGCCGAGGGCGGCGAGTTTCGCCACGGTGACCGGGGTCGCTGCGGCGCGCGCTTCGCAGTCGGGTTCTCTGACGATTCCCATGCGGAGTGGGCTGCTGTTCCGCTCCGATGCGGTGCTTTCCATGATTTGACCATAGGGGAACTTCCCCGGGTGGCAGGGGTGTGTCGTGCGCGCTCGTCGATCGGGACATGCCGGGCAAGATGAAAGGCATGGGACGGATGCCTGAACTTCGCGACGTCGTGATCTGCTCGCCTCTGCGCACCCCGGTCGGTCGCATGGGCGGAGCGCTTGCACCGGTGTCGGCGCTCTCACTTGCCGAGACCGTGCTGCGAGCGCTGCTCGAGAGAACCGGAATCGACCCTGCGGTCGTCGAGGGCGTGATCGGCTCGCAGGGGTACCCGACCATGGAGGCTCCCGCATTCGGCCGGGTCGCCGCGCTGAACGCCGGGTTCCCGGTGACCACCACTGGATATCAGCTCGATCGCCGCTGCGGCTCGGGCTTGCAGGCCGTGATCAACGCCGCGATGGAGGTGCAGACCGGGGCCGGCGACGTGCTCATCGCGCTCGGCGCCGAGTCGATGTCGAACGCGCCGCTGTACACGGACCAGGGTCGGCGCGGCATCCCGTCCGGCGGCCTGATGCTGCACGACGCGCTCGCCCGCGGGCGAGCGACGGCCGGCGGCAGGTCGTTCGCGACACCGGAGGGCAACGTCGGATCGGCCGAGCAGCTACGACGCGACTACGGGATCCCGCGGCAAGCGCAGGATGAGGTCGCGTTGCGCTCGCATCAGCGCGCCGTCGCGGCGCAGGAGTCGGGCGCTTTCGACGACGAGCTCGTGCCCGTGACCGTGCCAGGACGGCGAGGGGAGACGATCGTCGACCGGGACGAGCATCCACGAGCCGACACTTCGCTGGAGGCGCTGTCGGCGCTGCGTCCGATCCTCGGCCGGGACGACCAGGACGCGACCGTCACAGCCGGCAACTCGAGCGGGCAGAACGACGCGGCAGCCGCCGCAATCGTCACGACGCCCGAGCGTGCGGACGACCTCGGGCTGACGCCGCTGCTTCGGCTGCGCTCCTGGGCGATCGCCGGCAACGATCCGCGCATCTTCGGCGTCGCGCCCGTGCTGGCAGCGAACCGTGCCCTGGAGCGCGCAGGCATCACGTGGGCGGACTTCGACGTGATCGAGCTCAACGAGGCCTTCGCCGTGCAGGTGCTTGCGTGCCTGGCCGACTGGGGGATCGACGCCGAAGACCCGAGACTGAACCCGCGCGGCAGTGGCATCTCGATCGGGCATCCGATCGGCGCTACCGGACTGCGGATGCTCGCCACACTCGCCCACGAACTCCCCGCTCTCGACGGCACGCTGGCGATCGAGACGATGTGCATCGGCGGGGGACAGGCGCTCGCCGCCGTGTTCGAGCGGGTGTAGCCGTCACTGCTCTGCGGCCGGTGCTCGTGCGCGGCACCCGAACCGTGCGGTGAATCGGAGACACGCCGATCTGGGTCGTGGATGCGTTTTCCGGCCGCACCCTTCGGCGTGTCTCCGATTCACCGCACGGGTTGTCGCCGCGTGTGCGGATGCGATGGTCAGAAAGGCCCGGTGTCGATCGACGCCGCTCGAGGCCGGGCACGCCATGGAGCCGGGCACGCCACGGAACCGGGCACGCCTCGCAGCCGGCCAGGTGGGCCGGGGTCACGCTCCGACGCGGATCGCCACGATGCCGATCACCGCGCACGCCGTCGCCACGGTGCGCCAGCGGCTGAAGCGCTCGCCGAAGAAGAGCAGCCCGATGAGCCCGGCAGCGAGCACCCCGGTCTCGCGCAGCGCTGAGACGAGGGCGAGCGGCGCGACCGACTGCGCCCACACCACGATCGTGTAGGCGACGAGCGAGAGCACTCCTCCGATGCCGCCACGCACGGCGTTGCGTCGGATCGCGTGCAGGAACGACCGCCGGTCCCGCGACAGGGCGAAGCACGCGACTGGCAGGGCGAGCCCCTGCAGGAGAAAGAGCCATGACGCGTAACTCAGCGCGTCGCCCGAGACGCGAACGCCGACCCCGTCGACGATCGAGTAGGCGGTGATCGTGGCGCCGACCGCGATGGCGAGCAGGATGCCGTGGATGCTCGTGCGCCCGATCCCGACGACGGCGAGCGTGAGCAGCGCGCCCGCCACGACGGCCACACCGGCCAGTTGGACGCCCGACAGCCGCTCCCCGAGGAACGAGACGGCGATCACGGTGACACCCAGCACGGCGATGCCTCTGGTCAGCGGGTACGCGCGGCCGAACTCCGTCTTCGCGTACGCGGCGGTGAGCAGGATCAGGTAGAGCATCTGCACCGAAGCGGAGGCGAGGAGGAACGGCCAGGCACCCGACGCGGGCAGCGGGAGGAACAGGCATCCGATCGTGCCCCCGACCAGGTAGACGAGACCGATGAGCGCGGAGGAGACCAGCCGGTCGGGGATCGCCTTCGCGATCGCGTTCCAGGCGCCGTGCATGACGGCCGAGCCCAGGACCGCCGCGAGGACGACGCCGTTCATGTCGTGGGCATCGCTACGGTCACACGTCGTCCGAACGGAACACCCTCGAACCCGGCATCGGCGGGCACCCCGATGTCGAACACCTGCAGCAGGTGGGGTGCGACATCCGCATGATCCACGACGGCGTCCTCGGAGTGGACGATGCCGGGGCCCGCCGCCGCGAGCCACGCGTTGCGCTCTTCGACGCTGTCGCCGCCGTGGTGACCGGCGTCGCGGTGCCCGTGGTCGGTGAGCACGATCACCGTCCACTCCTCGTGGTCGCGCTCCGGACGGGCGGCGATGGCCGCCAGGAGCACCCCGAGCTGCTCGTCGCACGTCTCGATCGCGCTGCGGTACCGCGGCGTCACGCCCTCGTGGTGCCCCACCATGTCGGGCAGCACGAAATACGAGAACACGACCGAGTGATCGCGGGTGAGGAGCTCGCGCGCGGTTCTGGAGGCGACTGCCTCGTCGATGACCGCGACGGCGTCCGGCTCGCCGTCCTCCGCGCCCGCCGGGAACTCCGGGCGGAAACCGGCGGGACGGAACAGCGGTCCACCGCTTGCCTCGGTCACCAGTGGACCCCAGCCTGCCGCGGCGAACGTCGTCGCCCAGGGCAGGGCATCTCGAACCCTGGTGAGGAAGTCGGGATAGCGCTCGAACCGCCGCGTGCTGAGGTCGTTGTCGTCGACGCCGTGCCGGTCGCGGTAGACGCCGGTCGCGACCGTGGACCACACCGGCCCGGAGATGGTCGGATTCTTCGCATGCACCGACACGGTCGACAGAAATCCTCGCGCTGCGATGCGGTCGAGCCACGGCGTATGAGCGCGGCGCAACTCGTCGTCTCGAACGCCGTCCCACGCGACCACCAGCACGTGTCGCCGTCGCACCTCGACCATCCGCCGCTCCTCTCGCATCCGGGCGTCTCGACTTCGCCCGACGGGTGATGAGGCTACGCGTTTGCGGCACCCGAAGGATGCCGGTGCACCGATATATGCATCGGGTCGGCCTATGGTCGCGGCTGACCGGGTGACGCGCCGCCGAGGTTCCTCAGTGCTCGGCGACGAGGTCGAACAGCGCCGCGCAGATCGCGGAGTCCTGCTCGGAGGCACGGCAGATCATCCGCTCCTCGATCGGGATCGCGGGGTCGCGGATGTCTACCATCACCAGCCGCGGATCGTCGAGAAGCTCGTTCTCGGCGATGACGGCCACGCCGAGCCCTGCGGCGACCGCGGCGAGTGCGCCCTCCCTGGTGTCGACGACGAGCGTGGCATCCAGAGCCTCGTCCTGCACCGACGCCGCAGCCGCCTCGAGTGCGGCGCGGCTCGCACTGCCCTGCTCGCGCAGCACCAGGTGTTCCGGCAGCAGCCGACGCAGCCCGACGGACTTCTGATGCGCCAACGGATTGTCCACGTGCACGACGGCCACGAGCGACTGGCGGTCGACCACGACGGAGACGAGGTCGTCTGCGTGGGGGATGCCAGCGGCGATGATGACGTCCTCGTCGCCGGATCTGAGTCGCTGCAGGAGCTCGGCGGCGTTGCCCGAGCCGAGGCGCACGCGTGCATCGGGCAAGCGTTCGCGCAGCCCGGCGATCAGCGGAACGGCGTGCACCGGGGCATCCGCCCCCAACCGCAGCTCGATGCCGTCCAGCCTGTGCGCGGACTCCAGCACTCGCCGGGCTTCGGCTTCGAGAGCGAACAGCGGGAGGCTGATCTCGCGAAGGCGCTCTCCCAGCGGTGTGAGCAGTGTCTTGCCGTCGCGCCGGTCGACGAGAGTGACGCCGTATTCGGACTCGAGACCGGACACCTGCTCGGAGACCGTGGGCTGACGCACGCCGAGTGAGCGAGCGGCGGCTGTGAAGCCTCCGGTCGCGGCCACGGCGTCGAAGGATCTGAGCTGGCTCAAGCGCATAGGCAGATCCTATGCATCCATCACTGTCGATCGTTCGGCTTGTCGTGATCAGGCGGAGGCGCCGTGCGTGCTGAAGCAGTGCATGGAGTCGTCGTGAGAATGGGACTGCCGCACGCGCCGGGTCGCGTGCCAGGCTGGGAGGAGGAACCGCGCCACCCAAGGGGGAACAATGAGCAAGTTCACGGACAGCGTGCAACGGCTGTTCCATCGACCGAGAGCGGACAGCACGCCGGTGGAGCAGAAGCAGGAGTCGCGCTGGGAGGGTGAGGGCGGGGCGCTTCACCCCGATGACGAGCAGGACGACCCGGAGGCGCGAGAGCGCTAGCCGGCGGCGATCCGCGAGCACGCTAGCCTCTGGATCGGCGCACCGGCGGGTGCACCAAGGAAAGGACGACCCGATGTCTCTCGCGGAACTGCTGGTGACCCCGCTCGGCTGGATGCTGCGCGGCAGGCGCTCGAAGCCGGAACGCAGCGTTCAGTTCAGGCCGGAACTCGCCGCATCGGCGACACTCACGGTCTCGTCGCCCTCGTTCGAGGCGGGGCAGAGCATTCCTCGCCGCCATTCGGGCATCGGCCGCGGTCCGAATGTGTCACCTGAGCTGCATTGGAGCGCACCGCCCGAGCGCACACGACAGCTTCTGCTCATCGTCGAAGACACGGATGTGCCGCTGGACTCGCCGATCATCCACCTGATCGCGCTGCTCGAGCCCGGCAGCACGCACGGAGTCGCCGAGGGAGCGCTCACCCCCGGCAACCTCGCGGTGCATTACGTGCCTGCGTTCCGCGGCTGGGTCGCCTATCAGGGGCCGCGCCCGTTTCCCGGTCACGGTGCGCACCACTACGGTTTCCACCTCTACGCGCTCGATGTCGAGTTGGACGCCGACGCGTTCGGAAGCCTCGGCGACTTGCTGCCCGCCGTGGCCGGCCACGTGCTCGCCTCGGGGTGCCTGTCGGGCGTGCAGTCCGCCTGACTCCACTCGAACCGCCGGGCTTGCCGGAGGAGGCGCACCGACGTACGGCTCAGGGGTGCCCGGCTCAGGGGTGCCCGGCTCAGAGTTGGTCGTCTCAAAGCTGGTCGGCTCAAGGCTGTCCGGCTCAGAGGTGGTCGCCTCAGAGGCAGTCGCTCAGAGGTGGTCGGCCCGCTTGCCGACGATGGCGGCCGACGCGATGAGCGAGATGGCGTAGAAGCCGAACATGGCCAGCCCCATGTTGAAGCCGTTGTCCGTGCCCAGAAGTCCCAGCAGAGGCGCGGAGATCGCTGCCGCCACCAACGAGCTCGCCCCGATGATCGCGGCTGCGATGCCCGCGAACTCCTGGTGACCGTGCAATGCGATGGCCTGATTGTTGGGCGTCACGAGTTGCTGGAACCCGATGCACAACCAGGAGGTGATCGTCACTCCGATCAGCCCGAGCGTCGGAGCCGCGATCATCATCAGGCCCGCTACCACGAGAGCCCCGGTCAGGCCGATGACGGCGACGCGGTGCGGCGTGCGGCTGCGCAGGAGCCGCGGACTGATGCGGTTCATGCCGAGCATGACGACCGCGCCCCCGGCCAGGATGAGGCCGTACGTCTGCTGCGAGACCCCGTACCAGTCCTGCGCCACGAAACTGAGGCCGGAGATGTAGCAGAAGCTCGCCGCCATCATCGCCGCCTGCGAGATCGTCGAGCCGACGAAGAGCCGGTCGCGGCCCAGCGAGCGCACTCCTGTGAGAAAGCGAACCTGCTTCAGTGCGCGCCTGTTCGACTGTGTCTCCGGCAACGCGATCGCCGCTGTGATGGCGAGCGCTGCCGCCATCACCGCCTGGATGAGGAAGATGCCGTGCCAGTCGGTGTAGAGCAGCAGCGCCGAACCGATCAGGGGCGCGACGATCGGCGCGCCCGTGGCGACGAACATGATCGTCGAGTACCGCGTGGATGCGCTGCGGCCGGTCGAGATGTCGCGCACGATCGCCATGGCGATGGCTGGGGCTGCGGCCGATCCTGCGCCTTGCAGGGCGCGGAAGACGACGAGCCATCCGATGTCGGGAGCCACGGCGGAGAGCACGGAGAACACCGTGTGGGCGATCAGCCCGATGATCAGCGGTGCGCGCCGGCCGAAGGCATCCGACAGGGACCCGAAGATGACCTGGCCGATCGCCATGCCGAGCAGCGAGCCTGTGAGGGTCATCTGCACGGCCACCTCGGTCGTGCTGAACTCGTGCGCGATCTGCGGCAGCGCCGGCAGATACATGTCGGTGGTCATCGGACCCAGTGCCGAGACGATTCCGAGCAGCACGATGAGGCCGCGACGTGACGGTGCGGGGCCTGCGTGGGCGTTGTCTGACATTCGGGAGCGACGTTCTCGGGGAGAGCGCGACAACGGCGTCGCTGGTGGGGAGCGGAGAATGCCCGCGTTCGACGTGGGCACCGTGATCTATCAATAGCACGGAACCGGATGCCTTCCGGCCGCAACGTTTCGTGCTGCTCCCGCTTGCCTCGCTCTGGCATGCCGGCGAAAACTCGGGACACCCCGCGGGTGGGGACACCGTGCGTATCGTGGAGCATGACGCCCGCGCACGAGACGTACTCCCCGGCCCCGAACGTTCCGACCGGTTCAGCGGCTGCTTCCCCGGAACCGCGGGTGGGCACCCTGGGTGAGCTGAGGGCGTCGGGCCACGTGCAGAAGCCGGTGCGGGTCGAGGTGCGTGACAACCTCCTGGCGAAGCTGCGCGCAGGCGAGGACCCGTGGCCGGGCGTGCACGGGTTCGAGAGCACGGTCATCCCGCAGCTGGAGCGCGCGCTCATCGCCGGCCACGACATCGTGCTCCTGGGCGAACGCGGGCAGGGCAAGACGCGGGTGCTGCGTACGATCGGGGGGCTGCTCGACGAGTGGACGCCGGTCATCGCGGGAGCCGAGCTCGGCGAGCATCCGTACCAGCCGATCACCCACGCCTCGATCCGGAGGGCCGCCGAGCTCGGCGACGACCTGCCCGTGGCATGGCGGCACCGTAGCGAACGGTATGTGGAGAAGCTCGCAACGCCCGACACCTCGGTCGCCGACCTGATCGGCGACGTCGACCCGATGAAGGTCGCCGAAGGGCGCTCGCTCGGCGACCCGGAGACGATCCACTTCGGGCTCATCCCGCGCAGCCACCGCGGCATCGTCGCGATCAACGAGCTGCCGGACCTGGCCGAGCGCATCCAGGTGTCGATGCTGAACGTGATGGAGGAGCGGGACATCCAGATCCGCGGCTACGTGCTGCGCCTGCCGCTGGATGTGATCGTCGTCGCCAGCGCCAACCCCGAGGACTACACCAACCGCGGCCGCATCATCACGCCGCTCAAGGACCGGTTCGGCGCGGAGATCCGCACGCACTACCCGCGGCAGCTCGGTGCGGAGATCGCCGTGATCCGGCAGGAGGCGGAGCTGGTCGCGGATGTTCCCGATCACCTCGTCGAGATTCTCGCCAGGTTCACCCGCAACCTGCGCGAGTCCAGCTCGATCGACCAGCGCAGCGGGGTCAGCGCCCGGTTCGCGATCGCCGGTGCCGAAACCATCGCCGCCGCTGCGCTGCACCGCGCGACGGCATGCGGGGAGAACGACGCCGTCGCACGCGCCGTGGACCTCACGACGGCCGTCGACGTGCTGGGCGGCAAGATCGAGTTCGAGACCGGGGAGCAAGGCCGCGAGTCGGAGGTGCTCACCCATCTGCTCCGCACGGCCACCGCCGACGCCGTGCGTGCGCACTTTCGCGGCATCGACTTCGGGCCGCTCGTCGCCGCGATCGAGGGCGGCGCCATGGTGGCCACCGGCGAACAGGTCACCGCGGCCGAGTTCCTGGCCGGGCTGCCGATGCTCGGCGAGTCGCCGGTATACGACGAGGTAGTGGATTCACTGGATGCCCGCACCGACGGCGAGCGCGCCGCCGCCATCGAGCTCGCCCTCGAGGGCCTCTACCTGGCACGCAAGATCGGCAAAGACACCGACGGTGACGAGACCATCTATGGCTGAGCATCCGCCCGGCAGGCCGCATCGTTCTGCGCCGAACCGCTCAGCGCCGGACCACTCGGGGATCAGCCGGTTCCACCGCTATCAGGGCGGGGATCCTCTCGCGCCCCCCGTCGACCTCGCCGAGGCGCTGGACGCGATCGGCGAGGACGTCATGGCCGGGTATTCGCCCGAGCGCGCCCTCGGCGAGTTCCTGCGCAGAGGCGGGCGCGACCTGACAGGCCTCGACGACCTGTCACGCCGAGTGGCTGAACGACGCCGAGATCTACTGCGGCGACACAATCTCGGCGGCACGCTGCAGGAGATCCAGAAGCTCCTCGACCACGCTGTGCTTCAGGAGCGCAAACAGCTGGCCCGCGACGTCGACATGGACGACACCGACCGCTCATTCGCCGAGATGCGGCTCGACAGCCTGCCGACCTCGACGTCGGCAGCGGTGAACGAGCTCAGCGACTACGACTGGCGCTCGTCGCAGGCGCGAGCCGACTACCAGAAGATCAAGGACATGCTCGGCCAGGAGCTGCTCGGGCAGCGGTTCTCAGGGCTCAAGCAGACGCTGCAGAACGTCACAGACGAGGACCGTGCGTCGGTGAACACGATGCTCACCGACCTCAACCGGCTGCTCGACAAGCACCGTCGCGGCGAGGACACGCCCGACGACTTCGCCGCATTCATGGCCGAGCACGGGCAGTACTTTCCCGAGAACCCGCAGAACGTCGACGAGCTGATCGACCTGCTCGCCGCACGGTCGGCCGCGGCGCAGCGGATGCTCAACTCGATGACCGAGGAGCAGCGGCAGGAGCTGATGCAGCTCTCCGCCCAGGCGTTCGGGTCGCCGCAGCTCATGGAGCAGCTTGCCGGCCTCGACGCGAATCTGCAGGCGCTGCGCCCCGGGGAGGACTGGAGCGGTTCCGAGCGCTTCGACGGCGACCAGCCGCTCGGGCTGGCAGAGGGCACCCAGGTGCTCTCCGATCTCGCCGACCTCGACGAACTCGCCGAGCAGCTCTCCCAGGGCTACGACGGCGCCCGCCTCGACGACGTGGACCTCGACAAGCTGGCGAGACACCTCGGCGATGACGCGGCCGTCGACGCACGAACACTGCGCGACCTCGAACAGGCGCTGCGTCGCAGCAACACGTTCCGCCGCGACTCGCAGGGCAACCTGCAACTGACGCCGAAGGCCATGCGGCAACTCGGCCAGGCACTGCTGCGCGACATCGCGAACCGGATGTCGAAGCGCAGGGGAGAGCGCGACGTGCGGCTCGCAGGCTCCGCGGGGGAGACATCCGGGGCGACGAAGCAGTGGGAGTTCGGCAGCACCGAGCCATGGGACATCCCGCGCACCATGCTGAACGGGGTGCTGCGCCGCGCGTCGGGAGGCGCAACGCGCCGCCGCATCGAGTTGGACGACATCGAGGTGGAGGAGACCGAGTCGCGCACGCAGGCGAGCGTCGCCCTGCTCGTCGACACCTCGTTCTCGATGGCGATGGACGGCCGGTGGGTTCCGATGAAGCGCACCGCGCTCGCACTGCACACACTCATCCGCACCCGCTTCCGCGACGATCGGCTCGAGCTCATCGGGTTCTCACGCCACGCCCAGGTGATGGAGATCGAGGAGTTGACCGGGCTCGACGCCATGTGGGACAAGGGCACCAATCTGCACCACGCGCTGCTTCTGGCGAACCGGCACTTCCGCAAGCATCCGGATGCCCAGCCGGTGCTGCTCATCGTCACCGACGGCGAACCGACCTCGCACCTCGAGGCGGACGGCTCCGTGCGGTTCGCCTACCCGCCGCACCCGATCACGATCGCGCACACCGTTGACGAACTGGATGTCTCCATGCGGCTGGGCGCGCAGATCACGATCTTCCGGCTGGGATCCGATCCGGGGCTGGCCCGATTCGTGGACGGGCTCGCTCGACGGGTCGGCGGCCGCGTCGTCGCCCCCGAACTCGACGACCTCGGAGTCGCCGTGGTGGACAGCTACCTGGGATCGCGCGGTCCGCGCCGCAAACGCGGCGGTGACGGCGATGCCGGCTCGGACCTCTTCGGCGGCTCCAGCGACAGTATCGGCGGCGCGGTCGGCGGAGGCTACGACGGCTACGGCGGTGGCTGGTTCGGCGGCCGCGGCTTCTGGGTCGACCAGTAGGCTTCAGACCCATGGCCGCGAACTGGCAGCGAGGCGTGCTGAAGGCCATGGGCGTGAAGAACCACCCGGTCGAGGTGGTCGGCATCACGGACTTCACGCCGTGGTACCGGCGCATCCGCGTCGTGGCACCCGGGTTCCTCGACGGCTTCGAACTGCACCCCACCGTATGGGTGCGATTGTGGGTGCCGTCACCCACCCGCGACAAGCTGGTACAGCGCGGGTACACGATCGTCGAACCGAACCAGCAGACGGGCGAGTTCAGCCTCGACTTCGTGCTGCACGAACCGACCGGATCTGCGGCGTCGTGGGCGAAGGATGCCCGTATCGGCACGCGCGCGCAGGTCGCGCACACGCCGCAGCGGCTCGCCATCGACTCGCGGGTGCACACCATCCTGCTGGCCGGCGACACGACGGCCGTACCGGCGATCAACACCGTGCTGGAAGCGGCGCCCGACCTCGACAAACATGTGGTGATTCAGGATGCCCACGCCGATCGGCACGCGCTGCCCCTGTCCGGGGACGCGCGCACGACACTGACCTGGGCGGCACCCGATGACGGAAGCGTCGTTGCCGCGCTGTGGGCGTCCGTTGCGGGAGCGAACCTCGACCCCGAGCACACCTACCTCTGGGCTGCGGGCGAGCGGCGCCTGGTCAAGGCGGTTCGCGACCACGCCAGGACCGCGCTGGCGCTCGGCCGCCACCGACAGCACACGCAGTACTACTGGATCCGCGGGCACTCTGCTGGCTAGCAAGCGGCGCTTCCGCGCTACGCGGCTGGCTAGCAAGCGGCGCTTCCGCGCTACGCGGCTGGCTAGCAAGCGGCGCTTCCGCGCTACGCGGCCGGCTGGCAAGCGGCGCTTCCGCGCCACGCGGCCGGCTGGCATGTGGCGTCTCGACGCCTCGCGGGCCAGTTGGCGAGGGGCGTTTCGGCGCCGCGCGGGCCGACTAGCAGATGTCCGGAGTCGTGTCCTTATCCTGCTTTCATCTGCCTCTGCGAAGGTGAGGGTTCGTTCGCGACCACGAGAGCAGGAGCAGGAGCACGCATGCTGGGGGATCCGCTGCACTGGTTGTTGACGCTCAGGATCGACAAGAGCAGTTTCCTGATCCCGCTCTACGTCATCGTTGCGCTGTTGGGCCTGTACTTGCTGGTGAAGTCGCCGCGACCCCGTTGGCTGTTGCGCTCCTTCGGAGCGGCGGTGCTGGGAGCGGCCGTCGGCCTGCTCGTGGCATGGCTGGTCAGCGACGTGTGGAATGCTTTCGGGCTTCCCTTGACCGCGGTCACACGCATGTGGGTGGCGATCGCCTTCGCCGGGGTGTTCCTCGCGATCGCGAACCTGTGGGGCACCCGATGGTGGCGCAAGGTCGTCGCCATCATCATGATCCCTGCCGTTCTGCTGGTTGCGGCAGCAGGCATCAACGTGGATTACGGCGCGTACCGCGACCTGAGCGATGCCCTCGGCATCGTCCCCTACCCGAAGATGCCCGCGTCGCATCTGACGGCGCACTCCGGTGCGATGGACCCGAACCTCGGCAAGGACTGGCGACCGCCGGCCGGGATGCCTGCTCATGGACTCGTCGGAACCGTGCACATCCCGGCCACGCATTCGCAGTTCGCCGCGCGTAAGACGGTGGTGTACCTCCCCCCGGCTGCGCTGGTGCCGAACCCTCCGGTGCTTCCGGTGGTGATGCTGTTCGCCGGCCAGCCCGGCGCGCCCTCGGATGTCTTCACCTCCGGTCGCGCCGCTGCGACCTACGACGCGTTCGCCGCTCGACACAACGGGCTCGCTCCGATCGTGGTCGCCGCCGACCAGCTGGGCCACCCCGGACAGAACCCGATGTGCGTCGACTCCCCACTCGGGAACTCGGCCACGTACCTGACCGTTGACGTGCCGAACTGGATTCGCACGCACCTACCGGTCGCGGAGAGCGGCAGATACTGGGCGGTCGGCGGGTACTCGCAAGGGGGAACCTGCGCCATCCAGTTCGGCGCCGGTCATCCCGAATTGTTCGGCTCGATCATCGACGTGCTCGGGGAGCTGGAACCCACCATCGGCCCGAAGACTGTGGCGGAGGGCTTCGGCGGTTCCGCTGCCGCCTACAAGGCGGCGAAACCGCTGACGTTGCTGGCCAAGCACGCACCGTACCGGGACAGCTTCGCGATCTTCGGGTCCGGCGCGCACGACGTGAAGTACACGCACTATGCCAGGCAGATGAACACTGCGGCGCAACGCGCAGGGATGAGAACAGAGCTGATCATCTCCGCCGCCTCCGGACACGACTGGAACACCGTTCGCTACGTGTGGGCGAAGGCCTTGCCACAAGTGGCCGATCGGATGGGCCTGGCGAAGTGACACGCAGCCTGCACCGCTGATTGTGCACGTGTCGGTGAACTCACCGCTGATCCACATGTGCGTCGGCTGCCACCTTTGCCGGTTCTTGGTGGCGGACCGACACCGTGGAAGGAGTAGGGCGTCACGAGTTCGAAAGGCATCAGATGATTGTTCACACCGGTATTCCGCTTTTGGATGCCTCGAGCTGGCTGCACGCCTTCGGCCCCTGGGTGCTGGTGGGCATTGCGGTGCTCGTGTTCGTGGAGTCCGGGTTGCTGTTCCCGTTCCTGCCGGGTGACTCACTGCTGATCACCGCGGCGATCCTCGCTCCCCAGCTGGGCATCCAGGCGTGGACGATCGCGCTCGTGGGGATAGTCGCCGCGATAGCGGGCGACCAGGCGGGGTACTGGCTCGGAAAGCGATTCGGGAGACGCCTGTTCAGACCGGGTGCACGCATCCTGAAGCCGCGGCATCTGACGCGTGCCGAAGAGTTCTTCGGCAGATATGGCGGCCCTTCGCTGTTGCTCGGCCGGTTCGTGCCGATCGTGCGAACGTATGTGCCGCTGGCCGCCGGCGTCGCGAAGATGCGTTACCGGAGATTCCTGCTCTGGAACGTGCTGGGCGCAGCCTCCTGGTGCATCGTGATGGTGGTGCTCGGGCTGCTGCTGGGCGGCATACCGTTCGTGGTCAGCAACATCGACGCGCTCATGGTGCTCGTTGTGGTGGTCTCTGTGCTGCCGATCGTCGTGACCGCACTGCTGCGACGGTTGAAGAACCGGCGCGGGCGTGTCCGATCGGAAGCCGTCGTCGAGGAGGACCGTGAGCGGATCACCGTCGACAGCTGAACCGGTTCTGAAGGGTGAGGACCAGCCGCGTCACGAGAACGCGGAAACCCCTGCCCGGGCCGATGAGACTGCTTCAGGCGGACACGCGCGGTCGGGGGCGATCGACGCCGTGCGGGTGGCGGGCATCCTCGCGGTGATAGCCGGCCACACCCTGGGCACCCCGCTGGTGCGACCGCTGCTGTACACGTGGCATGTGCCGCTGTTCTTCATTCTGGCCGGCTTCTTCTGGGCCCCTCATCGCCCGTTCGCGGTGGAGCTGCGCAAACGCTCACGAACGTTGCTGCTGCCGTACGGGGTGTGGTTCGTGCTGATCGCGATCCCGTTCCTTACCCTGGATCCACTGCTGGAATCCACCACCTGGCAACGACTCCTGCTGCCCTTCTGGAACGGGCAGCGGTCTGCGATGCCGTACACGACGTTCTGGTTCATCGGCGTGCTCTTCATGTGCTGCCTGCTGCTGCGGCTGCTGTGGAGGGCTCCCCGGTACGTGGTGTGGGCGGTCGCGGTTCTGGCCGCCGCCGCGGGATGGCTTTTCGGGCCCCAGCTTGCCGAGACGCCCTTCTCGATCGGGTCCGCGCTGCCCTGCCTCATCTACCTCATGCTCGGCTGGGCGTTTCGCCGTCTCCACGATCGGATGATCACGCCGCAACGCCTGACACGGGCGGTTCTGATCAGCCTCGGAGCGCTCGCGGTCGTCGCCGGCTCTGTGGTGTCGGGGGTGTCGCGGCCGGTGGACATCAAGCAAGGCGACTACGGCACGCCGGCGCTGAGCACGATCAGCGCCGTGGTGATCGCGTGCACCCTTGTACTGGTGGCGGAATGGGTTTTCACGCGCCTGCCACGGCGGGCGTCGCTCGTTGCCACTGTGTTGGCGTGCGGCGGGTTCATGGTCGTGCTCGTTCACCCGGTCGTACTCTGGGTCATGCAGCACTTCGTGCCGCCGACTCCCGACTGGTTCGTCTTCGCGATCTGCGCGCTCGTACCGTGGACCGCTGCACTGATCGTCGTGCGCACCCCGTTCGCCGGTTGGCTCAGCGGCACGCCACGGTTACGCGCCGTATCCGGCGAATATCGCGCGACGACGAGCCTGCCTGCCGAGCGCGGTCGTACAGCGCCGAACGTCATCTGACATACGAGCATGGAAGGACCACTCAGATCAACGCGATCCTTTCCATGAACATCGTGACAGGCCCGTTCATCGTCACAATGTTCGCGCTGTCTGGGGCACTCCTGGTCGTCCTTCTGGTGCGCCCACCGTCGAAACGGTGGCTCGTGACGAGTCTTGCCGCCGTGGCGTGCGGTGGGATGCTCGCGGTCGTGACCTGGCTCATCCTCGTGCGATGGATGCACGTCGTGCCGATCCCGCTGAGCCATGTGGTCTACTTCTGGTTCGCGGCGACCCTCGTAGCGGTCGCCGTGGCAGTCGCCAATCTGTGGCGCTCCCGGTGGTGGCGTAAGGCGATCGCAGCACTCTCGGTGATCGTCTTCCTCGTCACGGGGTCCGCGGCCGTCAACGCTGTTTTCGGGATCGACCGCACATTCGGCCAGTTCCTCGGCGTGACCGTGCCGCACCCGATTCCCCTCACACCACCGACCGCCGCGGCCGGAATGGTCTCCGACTACAAACCGCTGGCGGCGACCTGGGAGCCGCCGTCGGACATGCCGCGCCAGGGGCGAGTCGGCACCGAAGTGATCCCGGGCACGGTCTCCGGCTTCCACGCCCGACCGGCCGGAATCTACCTCCCGCCGGCCGCGCTGGTTCCCGGCGCTCCCGCGCTTCCCCTGGTCATCATGATGATGGGGCAGCCGGGCAACCCCGACCCGCACTTCGCGGCGAAGATCCTCGACGAGTTCGCCGCCCGGCACAACGGCCTGGCTCCGATCGTGATCGTCGCCGATCAGCTGGGCAGCCCCTCGGTGGACACGCTGTGCCTGAACACGACCGAGTTCGGCCGGGTCGAGACATACATCACGAAAGATGTCGTGGATTGGGCTCTCGCGAACCTGAACGTCACGCATGATCATCGCTACTGGACGATCGCCGGGTATTCCAACGGCGGTCAGTGTGCCATCTCGATGATCGCCAAGCATCCCAAGCTGTGGTCGAACGTGCTGGACATCTCCGGCGAGGAGTTTCCCGGCAGCGACTATCCGGCGCCTGTTCTGCGAAACATCTTTCATGGCGACCGGGCCGCGTATGACGCGCAGAAGCCGATAAACATCCTCGCCAAGATCAAGCTGCCAGGAACATTCGGGGTCTTCACCGTCGGGTCCAATGACTACACCTACCTCCCCGGTGTACGACGTACATATGCCGCGGCGTCGGACGCCGGCATGGACGCCGTCTACTACGAGGTGCCCAACGGAGGCCACGTGCTGCGCGCTCTCAACGGGGGACTGCGGAAAGGATTCGGACTGCTCTACCCG
This sequence comes from Humibacter antri, assembly GCF_054777235.1. NCBI lineage: Bacteria > Bacillati > Actinomycetota > Actinomycetes > Micrococcales > Microbacteriaceae > Humibacter > Humibacter antri. The sequence goes on from NZ_BAAHAW010000039.1 coordinate 23,188, forward strand.
AGGCTCGGACTGTCGACGGGAATGCCGTGAACCGGGTCGCCCGACGGGGAACTCTGCACGATCAAGATGACGTAGTCGATCACGTCAAGTGGTGGAGGATCCAGGAAATCGAACCTGGCGAGGCGCCCCGATAGGCGCATCCCCCCTGTACTCGATGAGCGCGTACTCGATGAGATACGTACTCGACGAGCACGTTTACTCGACGAGCACCGAGCAATCACACAATATCAAGCATTGACCGATTCGCGTTGACGAACCGCCGAATCCTCCGTTTCAGACGGCTTCTGCCGTCGGAGCAGCGCCGCGGCGCTCCGCAACGACAGCTGGGGCAGGTATGCGCGGGTGAGGGCGAGCCCGATCTCGGGCAGGAGGGCCCGGTCTGGGTAGGCCATGATCAGGGGGCGGAAGTCCGGCTGGAACTTGCGCTTGAACTTGAGCAGCGACCGGAATCCGTACATCGGCTCCAAGGACTCGCTGAGCAGACCCAGCAGTCGGTCGATGCGGTCGGCCGCCTCGGCGCCGTCGGTGTGGGCGAGGGGTGCGCCGGAGAGGCTGAGGAACTCGATGCCGTTGTCGCGCATCCGCTCCGCCGTCTTCGCGATCACGAACTCCATCACCCCGTGCTGGCTGTCGTCGCGGCGGCGCATGAAGTCGAGAGTCCACCCGACCACCGTTCCGTTCCGGTGCGAGGGCAGCCAGCTCGTGACCGCTTGGACGCCCCCCGTCGCATCGACGGCCAGCATCAGGCGAACGTCGGGATCGCGAAGTTCTTCGAGCCCGCCGAGGGTGAATCCCATCTCCGGAAGCGCCTTGTCGGCCACCCATCGCTCCGAGATCTCTGCGATCTGATGCGCCTGCGAGAGCGGCAGCTCATGAAAGGCGGTCCACACTGCGGTGATGCCGGCTCGTTCGGCGCGGTTGATGGAGGTGCGGATGTCCTGCCACTTCTTTCCTGTCGTGCTCCAGCCGGCGGGATGAATGATCGTCTCCTCCGCGATGACGAGGGCGGGCCATCCGATGGAACGGAAGTATCCTCGGCACTCGCCCTCGAGGCTGTAGAACACCGGGATCCAGCCGTTGTCGTCGCAGAACCGGGTGAAACGATGGAGAACACCGTCGTGCCGGGCGGTGGCCCCGAACGGTCCGCCGATGGTGAGCGCAACCCGGCCGACCAATCGGTACCCCACGACGGCGGCGCTTTCCGGGTCGAACCAGTGAGCGTTGCCCGGCCAGGTGGTCATGAAGGAGAGGGGCCCGCTTGCCCGGTCGAGCCGCTCCCGCACGATGCCGCTGTTCCCGGGAAGGGCTCGATCGACGGTACGCACGAGCGGCCAGAGCGATGCCACGATCGCGATCAGCCAGAATGCCGGGCCGATGCCGTAGTACAGCACGGTGCCGAGCGTCGTGGTGGGCAGGAACTCGAGTGTCTCCTGGCGAAGGAACGACACGGGGATGAAACGCTCGAGAACGTCTCCCAGCAAGCTCGGCAGACCCACGACCGCGGTGAACGCGGTGTCGCGCAGCAGAAGTCCGCCCGCGACGTACAAGCCCGCCAGCATCACGCCCGATCCTGCGACCACCGCGGCGTAGCCGGTGACCGAACGCCTTGTCGAAGGCACGGTGAAGTTGCGTCGTGCGATCAGCAGTGCGGCCGCGATGATCAGGGGCAGCGCGATGGAGAGCACGATGCCGGCCGTGACCTCCCAGCTCGCGCTGGAGCGCCAGGGAATCCCGTACGGTGCGCCGGAGAGCGGAAGAAAACCGAAGTAGAACGCGCTGAGGCCGCCGAGCATTGCGTTGACGGTCGCGGCGACCCAGACGGCGAACCGTCGCCCTCGAAGCAGGCCAGCCGCGGCGATCAGCAGGAGCAGCATCGGCGCGATGGAAACGGCGATGGCGCCCGGATTGTCGATTCGGGCAAGCGTCAGCGCTCTGACGCAATGCGTCGTCACGTTGAACACCTGGCACCGTGCGACTGTCTGCGGGTCAGGCGCCTGCTGGAAGAGGAGCTGCACCACCGGCGCGAGAGGTCCGAACCGCGAGGCGGAGAGCAGCGCGACGGCAGGGCCGATCGCCGTGATCGCGACCGCGGCAGACATCAGCACCCGTATCTCGTGCTGCGAGCCCCGTGCCCATCGTGCCGTGATCCTGCGACGGCTCAGGAGCTGGCCGAGGCCGAGACCGGCGAGAGCGCCGAAGAGCCGGTAGAGGTCGCTGGGCTGTCCCGAGTACAACAGCACCACCAGGATGATCAGCAGGGTGAGCATCCGTATCCTGCGTCGCCACAGTGTTCCGGTGAAACAACTGGCGGCCATCAGCACGCCCACGACCGAGACGAGCGGGTCCAAAGCGATGAACTCGGTCGTGTGCCTGGACCAGAACTCTCCGCTGCCGCTCCCCAGCCACTGCAGGCCGATGCCGCCGAGTGTGCCCGTGATACCGGACGCGAAGAACACCAGCACGGTCCGAGACGTGCCCATCAGGGGCTCGACCACTCCGAGCACGACGGCGGCCAGGAGCAACGAGACGACGAGCCATCCGGTGTTGGCCGTGAAGAAGAGCGACGTGATGAGGCTCCACCAGTGCCCGTCTTGAAGAAGGGGCTCGAACCCGGTGCCGACATCCCACCGCATGGCAGCCGCCGTGCCGAACAGTGGGCGCTGCAGCACCGCAAGCAGCAGAATGAGGGCCGTTACGGTGAGGCCGAAGGGACGGGCTCGAAGGAATCGGCCGATCCGACCCATCCGACCCATCCGGCCCATGCGGCCTCGAGGCAGGCGGAGACGACCGGCAGCGAGTGCGCCGCTCATGCGCGTCTCCTTCCAGGGTGTGCGGACCGGGAAAGGGCGGTTCGCGTGATCTCTGTGGTGCTGCTTGGTGGTGCTGCTTGCCCGCGCGGAGCGGGGGACACGGGTACGGGTCCGCACGGGCAAGCCGCCTTCGACGTGCGCTACTTCTCGTTCGGCCCGCCGTCGTGCTGCACGTCCACCCCGTTCTGATCCTGGTGGCCGCCGTCGTTGCCGTCGCTCTTGGCGCTCTCGGCCGTCTCCGGCTTCTCCGGCTGTTCGTTCGCGTCCGGCACTTCGGTGTCGGTGTCCTTCGTGACGCTGTGGACACCGGGGCTGCTCGAACCGGGTGTTGCGGAGGGCAGCGGGAGGTTGCCCGCGTTCGCGGCACCGATCCCTGCTCCCATCAGGCCGAGAGCGAGAGCGCCGCCGGCGGCGATCTTCGTGAACTTGTTCATGGTCGTCTCCTTTTCTGGTCGATCGGATGCTCGACAAGACACAGCGTCGATCGGACGGATAAGACACCGATAAGTCTGGATAAGACGCGGATAAGAACGTTCGCCAAACGACTGGGAGCAGCTCGCCCGGCAACGGTCTGAGACGCTTCTGCCTGGATACTGAGAGGGCGCGACCGGGCGGATCTAGAACGAGGAGGCGCACTGGATGCGAGTACTGCTGGTCGAGGACGAGCCCGCCATCGCCGACGCCGTCAGCCGCGGCCTGAGGGCCGAAGGGTTCGTCGTGGAGGCCGTCGACAACGGGATCGACGGCCTGTGGCGGGCGCGAGAAGAGTCCTTCGACGTGCTCGTGCTCGACATCATGCTTCCCGGCAAGAACGGGTACGAGGTCTGTCGCGAACTGCGGGCAGCGCACATCGGCGTCCCGATCCTGATGCTCACCGCCAAGGACGGCGAATACGACGAAGCCGACGCGCTCGACCTGGGTGCGGACGACTATCTCACGAAGCCGTTCTCGTTCGTCGTTCTTCTCGCCCGTCTGCGAGCGCTGCTGCGCCGCGCCCCCGCCGAACGGGCGCCCTTCCTGGCCACCGGAGACCTCCGCCTCGACCCGAGCACCGGACGATGCTGGCGCGGCGAGCAGGAAGTGGTGCTCACGGCCCGCGAGTTCGCTCTCGCCGAGTTCCTGCTGCGCCGAAAAGGCCAGCTGGTGAGCAAGACGATGATCGCCGACCATGTGTGGGACGCGGAACTGGACGTCGACTCGAACGTCATCGAGGTCTACATCGGCTATCTGCGGCGAAAGCTCGACAAGCCGTTCCACCGTGCCGACATCGAAACCGTGCGGGGGCTCGGATACCGGATGAGGGACAACACCGACCTGGCGGGAGGGCGTCGGTGACCACGCCGCGTATTCGAAGGTGGGGGTGGGGCATCCGAGCCCGGGTCGCCGCGGCCGCGATCACCGTGGTCGCGCTGACCCTGGTGAGCGGTGCGGTGGTGCTGGTGCTCGTGCTGCACGGCTCGCTCGTGGCCGGGGTGGACGATTCGCTGCTCGCCAGGGCGGAGAACGTCGCAGCGCAGGCGCACACCCGAATCGCGCACACCATCGCCACTCCGCCGCGGCAGGCATCCCTCGTGCAGGTGATCGACAATCACGGCACAGTGGTCGCAGCGACGGCGAACATCGAGGGGGAGGATCCCGTCTTGAGGTCGCCGCCCGATGACCGACGCACCACGTTCATGACCTTGACCGACTCTCCGCTTGACACCGGCGGCGAATTCCGGGTTCTCGCCCTGCCCGCCACCGTGAACGGGAGCCCCGGCTGGGTATACACCGCCACATCGCTGTCTCAGGTCGATGCTGCGACGAACAATCTGATCACGCTGTTCGCGATCGGGCTGCCCATCGTGCTGATCATCGTCGGCTTCACCGTCTGGGGTGCGGTCTCCCTTGCGATTCGTCCCGTGGAACGCATTCGCAGGCAAGCAGCGGAGATCGGCGCCTCCGACCTCTCCAAACGCCTCCACATACCAGCCAGCCGTGACGAGATATCCCGTCTCGCCGCTACGATGAACGGCATGCTGGACCGCCTCGACGCCGCGGCGACCCGGCAACGCCAGTTCATCGGCGACGCCTCGCACGAGCTTCGCAGCCCTCTCGCCGGAATGCGCGCGCAGGTCGACGTCGCCCTGGCCGGCTCCGATCCCGAGCAGATGCGGCAAACCCTCGTCACAGTCAGACACGAGGCCGACCGGATGACCACCTTGACCGAAGACCTCCTCTTCCTCGCCCGCAGCACCGAATCAGAGGCCACGAGCACATGGTCGGCCGTTGACCTGGACGACCTGGTTCTCGCGCAAGCCCGACGTCTCCGGGAGTTCGGCGGCAAGACCATCGGCGTACACGTGCAAGCGGCCCGCGTGCACGGTTCCGGTCGCGATCTCGGCAGGCTGCTGCGCAACCTCGCCGAGAACGCATACGAACACGCCACCGGCAACGTCGACCTCGTACTGCAGACCGCTGCCGGAAGTGCGGAGGTCATGGTCACCGACGACGGCGACGGCATCGCCGAACGACACCGGTCGGTCATCTTCGAGCGCTTCAGCCGGCTGGACGACTCCCGCATGCGGGTCACCACCGGTGGCGGATTCGGGCTCGGTCTCGCCATCGCAAGGCAGATCGCCGTCGCACACGGCGGAACCCTCACCGCGCACGGCCGCGCTGACGGTGCATCCGGGGCGATGTTCCTCCTTCGACTGCCGCTTTCCGATGATTGAGCTTTCCGATGACTGAGCTTTCCGATGACTGAGTCAAGCGCCACGGCACGCCTTGCTCCTTACGGTGATGCGCAGGACATTCTCGAGCCGCCGCCCTCGACCGCCCCGGTGGGCGTCACTCAGGTTCACGCTCCCGCCTCGGATGCGCGGCGCGGCGCGGCCGAGGCGGCACGGTCCATGTTCGGGAGGTTCGTGCGTCTTCTGGGACGCCGCCCCGTTCTCACGCTCGTGATCTTCGTCATCGCGGCTGCAGCACCGCACCTGACGGCCGCGCCGATTTCGTGGCGGTTCTTCCGCACCGCAGGACGGATCGTTCTGGACGGCAATCTCCTCACCGCGTACGCCAGCCATCCCGATCTGCAGTTCGGGCCGCTCACGTTCCTCGTCTCGGCACCCCTTGCCGCACTTCCGAATGCCGCCGGATCTGCGGTGGCCGTCGCGATCATGCTCGCGCTCGGCGTGATCACGCTCGACATGCTTCGGCGTGCACTGCCGATCGCAACAGCCCGCGCGGCGGCGTGCTGGTGGATCGGCGCCGGGATCGCGTCTCTCGCCTGGGCTGAGCTGGCTGTGCGCTACGGTCACCTCGACGACGCACTCGCGCTCGCATTGATCGCCGGTGCGCTTCTGGCGCACCGGCGACAGCACCCGATCCTGGTGGCGGTGCTACTGGGGCTGAGTGTCGACGCCAAACCTTGGGCGGTGCCCCTGGTCGCGCTCGTCTTTCTCAGCCCGCGCCGCACCTGGCTGCCATCGCTCTCCCTGTGGGCGCTCGTGATCGGCGCGTGTTGGGGTCCGTTCCTCGTCGACACGCTGCACAGCATGAACGCCGCGGCGTACGCAATTCCCGTCGACCAGGCATCCAGCCTCACGCTGCTGCCGTTCACCGGATCGACCACTCCCTGGTGGTGCCGGAGCGCTCAGATCGGGATCGGTCTGATTCTCGCCCTCATCGCCGTTCGGGGGCGATCCATGGGCGGTGTGCTCTTGGCCACCTTCGCGGTGCGGCTGGTGCTGGATCCCAGTGTGAAGGCGTACTACGACGTCGAGTTGCTGATTGCGGCACTGGTCTGCGACCTCACCCTGCACCGTGAACGGCTGCCCTGGTTCACGCTCCTCGCAGCGGCTGCCGTCTACGCGCCCACCTACGTGCTGACCCCGTTACCCGTGCTGCACGCGTGGATCCGCACCACGGGGATCCTTCTGTTGCTGGTGGTCGGCATCGTCACGCTCCTCAAGCGAGCGCGACCGCGTGGTGCGCCGACCAAGCTCGCGGTCTGATCGCGGGCCCTCGCAGCGTGAGGGTCGACGGTACCGACAGGGCTTCGGCGCCCTAGCCGGCTCCGTTGGAGCAGGTCTGCGTCGCGGCCGTCTGACCGTGCACGTTTCCGCTCAGCGCGACGGCCGACGGCGAAGGGCTCGCCGATGACGTCGATGCGCCACCCGATGCTGGCGCGGACGATGCTGGAGCCGGCGTGGTGGTCGGTTGCGTGGCGGGTGAAGTTCCGGAGGTGACCGATCCGTCGCCGGTTCCGCCGGTCAGTTGCACCGGCTGGTCGTTGATGATCGCCTGGTCGAGCGCGCGCGCCGACTGCGTGTCGGGGATGACCCGGTTCGAGTTGTCCGGGTCGGTGAGGATCGGGTACTGCATGAAGGTGATGTTGCTCCACTTCAGGTCCTTCATGGCTGAGGCGATCTGGTAGAGCGTGGCGACGTTGTTCAAGCTGTCGGAGAGGGTGATGTTGCTGGTGGCCGCTTTCGCCAACCCCCACAGCTTGATCGGGTTCGTCAGCGTTCCGGCGCTCATCACCGTGCGGGCCAGGGCGGCGAAGAAGACCTGCTGGTTGCTCAGCCTCGCCAGGTCCGACCCGTCGCCCACCCCGTGCCGGGTCCGGAGGAACTCGGCGGCGGACTGCCCTTGGAGGGTGACCTCCCCTGGCGGCAGCTTGAGGCTGGTGTACGGGTCGTAGATGCCTTGACCGCCGATGCACACCGGCACGCCCCCGACAGCGTTCGACAGGGCGACGACACCTTCGAAAGTCACCAGTCCGGCGAACGGGATGCTGATTCCGGTCATCTGCGAGATCGTGCTCACCACGCACGCGAGGCCGCCTTCGGAGAGGGTGGTGTTCAGCATGCTCTGGTCCTGCGCGGAGATGGTGCTCCCGTCGGATGCCGTGCAGGAGGGGATCGGGATCTCCAAGTCTCGGGGAAACTGCACGACCGTGAGCCGCGTGTGGTCCGAGGAGAGATGGATCAGCACGTTGTCGTCGTTGTTGCCGGCACCTGAACTGTCCGACAGCGGTCCCCAGGAACCGCCCTGGTCGGAACGCGTGTCGGAGGCGACCATGAGCACATTCACGCCACCCTTGAGCGCCGCGATGCTCGGGATCGCGCCACCGTGCGCGGCCTCGCCCACCAGCCGTACCGAGTGCTTGGTCTCGCTGAACAGGTTGACCGCCGCGACACCTGTGATGCCCACAGCGCTGACAACGACGACGGCGACCACCGAGGCGACCACCTTGCCGAGGGTCGCCCATGGTCGACGATGCAGCCTGCCGTGCCGGGCGATCCCCTGCGGCCGCCGGTCCGTGCGCAGAGAACGCCGCGACTGGCTATCCGTCATCGTGACTGCCTCTCCCACCGCTCGAATCACCACTGCGAGCCGGTGCGTCGCTCTCGATCATGAAGAACACTCGTGTACAGCAAGCCGAAGAAGCGGCGTCGGATGCTGAGAACTCACCCACGTGTAGCAACGAAGCGCGTCGACGCGAACCCGGTCGTCCGAGGGATCAGGTCGTCGTGAAGCATCGGCGGCGGTCCTCCGAGCACGTTTGCGCCGGTGCCGACGACCCGGCCAGCCCGCTGCCTGTTCGCGTGACGCTGCAGGTTCGCCCGTGCTCCTCGTCCTCATCGCGTGCGCTCGTGGCCGTACGGTGCGTCGCCCGGGCGCGGGTGCATGTCCCGGTCGAGCGCGATTCGGAAGCGGCCCGACTGCTGGCTCACGTGAGTTCCAGCCAGGTGACTGCTCCCGGTCAGGCTCTGCAGAAACTCGGCCGGCCCGATCATGAGTACCTGCTGCCGTTGCATCATGAACGGCGCGACACTGTCGTGGAAGTACCGACCCGAATCCTTTCCGTCGATGCGCCACGTGTCCGGTCCCGGCTGGTCGACGGTGACGAAGACGATTTCCTGGGGGAGTCGACGGAGCCGGGACAACAGCAGGTCGACAGTCGGGTGATCGTGCGGCGATGCGATGACGATGACGATGTCGGGAGAGATCTTCCGGGCGATGCCCGGCAGATCTTCCTCCTGAGTCTCGTAGGCGACCAGTTCCAGGTTTCCGAAGTCAGGCATCGTGAGTCTTCCTCGTGATCGACAGGAACGAGGTGACCCTGCCGGTCCGTCGTCGACCGTCGTCGTCTGCGATGGGTTCCGGGTCGTCGGAGCGCCAGGAGATGCCGCGCACTCCAGGTTCCTGACCGAGGTCCGTGATGAGCGGGTCGAGCCGGGTCGCCGCGTTGCCTTCGAGCAGAAGCTCCGCCTGCAGATCGAGGAGTCGTGGGCCATCACTTGTGTTCTCGTCAACGTGGCTTGTCATGGCACGGACGACGAAGTCAGGGTCGGCGAGCGCCGCAGAGAGTCGGGCCCGCACCTCAGGTTCGTGGCTGTCGAGAACGCGAAGGCGGAGTGTGTACGCGCACACCATGTCGGACTTGGATGCGGGGGCGCGGTCGACGAGTCGTCCAAGAGGCCGCAGCAGCAGGTGGATCACTATCACGAGCGCTGTCGTCGTCAGCGCTGGAATGACGTGACCTGCCGCGGCTTGACAGCCGACAGCGGCAGAACACCAGAGGGTGGCGGCCGTGTTGAGGCCCTGAACGGTGAAGCCCTGCCGAAGGATCACGCCACCACCGAGGAATCCGACGCCGGACACCACGTAGGCGGTGATCTGCAGCGGGGCCTGCGGCGTTCCGGCCTGGATGCCGAAGAGCACGAACGAAGCGGCACCGACGCAGACCAGGGTCTGAGTCCGAAGGCCGGCCGTGCGCGACCGGTACTGGCGTTCCAGGCCGATGAGGAGTCCGCATCCTGTCGCCAGGAGCAGTCGAAGTACGAATTCGAGGTCGTTGATGGTCATGATGCGTGCGCTTTCACCGGACCTCGCACTGAGCGCGCGAGGGGGATCATGGTCGATGTGCCTGCCCTGAACGGCTTGGTCGGGCACGTCGACCTCTGTGTGGTGTCGGGCGGGGGACGCTGCGGCGGGATCAGCTGGAGTGCCGCTGCCGCTGCCGCTGCCGCTGCCGCCAGTCGTCGGGGATGGCGGCCTCGAGCGCGTCATCGACGGTGATGACCCCGAGCAGATGCGCGTTCTCGTCGATCACCGGCACAGTGAGCAGGTTGTAGTCGGCCATGACGTTCACCACCTCGATGATGTCGTCGGCGGGCGTCACGGTGATCGGGTCGTTCTCGGCGACATCGAACAGGCTGTCCGTGGCGTCGGCCTGGACGAGAGCGACGAGACTGATCGAGCGTTCGAGACGGCCGGAGCGATCCGTGACGTAGACGGTCGTCAGCGCTTGAGGCAGTTGCGTCTTGGCGCGCCTGACGGCGGTCCAGGCATCCTGTACCGACACGTCGCCCGGCAGAGCAAGGTACTCGACACCCATCAGGCCGCCGGCGCTTGCCTCTTGGTAGGCCATGAGATGCACGACATCGCGCCGCTGGGTGACGGGAAGCGCGTCGAGCACTGCTTGCCGGCGCTCCTGCGGGAGGTCGAGGATGGCGTCGACGACGTCGTCAGCATGCATCCGGCTGAGCACAGCGGCGATCTCGGCGTCGCCGCGTCGCTTCAGCACCTGCGCCTGCTGATTGTCGTCGAGCTCCTCGATCACATCCGCTTCCAGCTCCGGGTCGCGGTGGAGGTGGTCGAAGAGGTCGTCGCGCTCGTTGGAGGAAGCGTCTTCGATGAGGTCGGCGATCTGCGCAGGTTTGAGCCCCCTGAGCCGCTTGAATCGCGACCTGGCAGCGGCAGACGGCTCGTGCCCGATCAGCGCTTCGAACGAGGTCCAGTCGCGGTAGGGATGCGCGCTGCCGTGGCCGGTTCTGGAGAACCAGTTGCGTGCGTGAACGTCGAGGCCCGCCACCAGCCAGCTTCCGTGGGTGATGTCGATCGCGACGTCGTAGGCGCGCACCAGGCGGGCGTTCTCCACGTCGATGAGCCGGTGGCCCAGCACTGCCTCTTTGAGCAGCACCTCGCCCTCGCGGCGCTCGAACGGTCGCAGGTCGAGCGTGGCGCTGCCCAGCACGATCTCGTCGTCGTCGGCCCGCGTCACTCCCGTCGTGGGAACGAAGACGGAATTCGAGCCGACTCTCGCCACGATTCCGGTGACTGCGGGGTAGCCGTCGGGGGTCAGGCGCACGATCAGGTCGGCGAGCGTGCCGATCTGGTTGCCGCGGGGATCTTTGATCGGCTGGCGCAGCATGGTCGACAGATACCGCCGCACGGGGAGGTCGGTCATGGTTGCATCGTTCATCTCTTCCGAGTTCCTTTCAAGAGCAAGCGGGCTATGTGCGCCGAATCAATGGCCGAGGGCGAGCTGGACGACACGGATGATGACGAGGATCATCGCGATCAGCAGATAGGCGCGCAGCACGCTGAGCCCGAACCGGCGGCCGGCGGAAAGCTTCGGCGCGCCCAGTAGCGCGAGCGGCGGCATGCGCCACGAGGCCCGCTGGCTGCGCGGCACCTCTGTCGGGTCCACTGAGGCCGGATGACGCAGGCGGTAGACGCCGTAACCCACGCCGACAAGTAGCGAGATCCCGCCTCCGGCGACGAGGATCAGCACGATCTGACCGCCGGTGATGGCCGGGAAGATGACACTGGCCGTGAGTACCAGTGAAAGTGTCACCAGCACAGCGATGACCGCCGAGGTGAAGATGTTCAGACCCCGGCGGTTCGCCCACGGCCCGAGCACCTCTTTGTCGTTGCACAGAAGAAGGAGGAAGACGGTCGCAGAGGGCAGCAGCACACCGGCCAGAACCTGAACGCCGACGGTGATCAGTCCGAGCGGGCTGCCCGGCACGATGACGATCACGGCGGAGAGCAGAAGCAGCCCGGCGAAGGCGGCGTAGAAGCCCTTCGCATCGCGCACCTTGCGGTGCAGGGAGTGCTTGAGCCCGAGCACGTCGCCCAGGGCGTACGAGGTGGAAAGGCCGACGGCCGCGGCACCGATGATCGATGCGTCGATCAGCGCGATAGCGAACAGGATGCCGGCGACCCGGCCGACGTACTTGCCGATCCCGGCTGCGACGCCTTCGGCATCGGTGAAGTTCCCGAATTCCGGGTGCCCGGCGAACACTGCGGCAGGCACGGCCATGAGAATCGCGCCGCCGATCACCACGATCACGATGCCGATCCACAGATCGACCTTCTCGTAGTTCATGAAACGCGGGGTGATCCGCTTGTCGATCACATACGACTGCTGGAAGAACAACTGCCATGGCGCCACCGTGGTGCCGACGATGCCGATGATGATCAGCATCACCGTCGAGAGCTCGGCACCGGCGGGAAGACCCGGAACGAGGAATCCCCGCGCGATGTCCGACAGCGAAGGGTGGGCCAGGATCGCCAGCGGAATCAAGAGCAGCGAGCCGAAGATGAGGAACATGCAGAGTCGCTCGAAGCGGCGGAACGATCCGGTGCTCACCGCAGCGATGACCACGAGTGCGGCGACGATGACGCCGGGCACCTGTGGCAGCCCGAGGTAGCTCAGCCCCAGGCTGATCCCGATGAACTCGGTGACGATGGTCAACGCGTTCAAGATGAACAGGTCGATCACGCTGAAGGCACCCCAGAACTTGCCGAAACGCTCCATGATCAGGCGGGCGTGACCCACGCCGGTGACGGCGCCCAGACGAAGCACCATCTCCTGATTCACGTAGAGCACCGGCACGAGCAGCAGCAGCGTCCACAGCAACGTCGTTCCGTAGTTCTGCCCGGCCTGGGTATACGTGCCGAACGCCCCGGCATCGTTGTCGCCGACCATGACGATCAGGCCGGGCCCCACGATTGCTACGAGAGTTCTCAGCTTCGCCGACAGCTTGGTGCGCGGTGCGTCGTCGCCGATCTTGATGGTGCCGAACGCGCCCTCGATGTTCCCGAGGTGTGCGGAGTCGAGAGCGGCGGTGGGCTGCGTCGGAGTGTTCGTGGGTGATGTCATGACGAATCGCCTTTCGATGAAAGGGCGGGCAAGGGGCACGACCTCGCTACCGTCGACCTGCCGACGGGCGAGGAAACGCGCGCGTGCGCTCGCACACGCGGCGCGGCGCCTGTGGCTGGCGGGCGCCTAGTTGCTGGTGGGGGGCGTGCGGAACGCCCGACTATCGTGGTCGCTCATCGTTCACCTCCCAGCTCGCGGCCATGCACCTCGAAGCAGGTCGATTCAGAACCGACTTCGCCTCTCCACGTAAGACCTTTGGCACTTCGCGACGTCAACCCGAATGATTCGGGAGCCAATCGGGGCAACCCCTTAAGCCGGGGAAGCCTGTCCTGACCCGGAGCGTCTCTCGACGTGTGGGGTCGCTGGCGTGTATTCGCGAAGGAGCCTCAGCTAACGATCGGCGCCTAACACCGACCACCGTACACCGATTCCGTGGTGACGCCAGCAAGGCCAGGCACACCTCACCATCGGGGGAATCGGATGCCTGTGGCCAGGCTGAAAGAAGAATGTCGGACTGCGGGCCGCGTGGTGGCATGCTGTGCTGGTGAATCCCGGTGATACTCGCTCCACGGTGCCGACCATGATTCCGGGATCGGTGTCCGCTGCGTTGAAGCGGTTCTTCCTGGGCAAGCCCATGATCAACGCCCAGCTTCGCGACCAGCGGCTGTCGAAGAAGGTCGCCCTCGGTGTGCTCTCGCCTGATGCGATCTCGTCGTCGGCGTACGGTCCTGAGCAGATCCTGGTCGGCCTGCTTCCGGTGGTCGGCATCGCGGCGTTCACCCTGGTGCTGCCGATCACGGGGCTGATCCTGCTCATTCTGGTGCTGGTGACCGCTTCGTACCGTCAGGTGGTCATGGTCTACACGAAGGCCGGCGGATCGTATGTGGTCGCCAGGGACAACTTCGGCCCCCGAGTCGCGCAGGTCGCGGCGGCGGCGCTGCTGATCGACTACGTCGTGACGGTGGCGGTGCAGACGGCGGCGGGAACTGTCGCCGTCGTCTCCGCAGTCCCCGCCCTCGGGCCCTACAGTCTCGAGATCACGGTGGGCGTCGTCATCCTGATCTGTTACGCCAACCTGCGCGGGCTTCGCGAGGCTGGGCGTTCCTTCGCCGTTCCGACATACCTCTTCGCGGTGCTGGTCGGGGGGATGATCGTGGTGGGTCTCATCAAGGCCGTCACCGTCGGGCTTCCGGTGACCGACCCCACGCACCTGCACGGCGCTCTTCCGCTGGGACACCTGGGGGGCCTCGAGGTCGGCGTGCTGATTCTGGCCATCGCCCGCTCGTTCGCCAACGGCGGTTCTTCGCTGACCGGAGTCGAGGCGATCTCGAACACCGTCTCGGTGTTCCGAGAGCCGCGCGGCGTGAACGCCAGACGCGTGCTGCTGGCGATGTCGTGCATCCTCGGGTTCCTCATCGCCGGCATCGCGGTGCTGGCCTATCTCACCCATGCCACGCCGTACGAAGCCGGATATCCGTCGGTTCTGTCGCAGGAGGCGCGAGCCGTGTTCGGCTCGGGCGTGTTCGGCACGGTGATGTTCGTGCTGATCCAGGCGGCATCCGCCCTGATCCTGTACACCGGCGCGAACACGAGCTTCAACGGGTTCCCGTTCCTGGCCAGCTTCGTCGCGGAGGACCGGTTCCTGCCCAGGCAGCTGACCAAGCGGGGTCAACGTCTGGTGTACTCCAACGGCATCATCGTGCTGACCGTGCTCGCCGTCGTGCTCCTCATCGTCAGCGGCGGCACGGTGACCTCGCTCGTCCCGTTCTACGCCATCGGTGTCTTCACCGGATTCGCGATGGCCGGGTTCGGCATGAGTCAGCATTACCGACGCGTTCGCGAGGGCCGCTGGCGACTGAAGCTCACGATCAACCTGTCCGCGGCGATCCTCTCCACCCTCGTCGTGCTGATCTTCGCCGTCGCGAAGTTCACCGAGGGCGCCTGGCTGATCGTCATCGTCTTTCCACTGCTCGTGATGATCCTGATCCGCTTGAACCGGGAGTACCGGGCAGAGGCGGCGGTACTCGAAGAGGTGACGACGGCCAGCCTCGACGCCCCCGACACAGGGCAGCACCAGGTGCTCGTGCTGGTATCCACCCTCGACCTCGCCGCGGTGGAGGCTCTGCGCTACGGTGGCAGCCTGCATGCCGATCGGCTGCAAGCCGTGCACTTCGTGATCGACACCCAGGCGGCCGAGCGCCTCCGCACACGCTGGGAGCGGTTCGGGATCACGGTGCCCCTGCGATTCATCGACGTGCCGGACAGGCAGTTGCCCCGCGCCGCCTACAAACTCGTCACGCGACTCACCACCGAAACCGACAAGGGCGACGTGCACGTCACCGTCCTGCTTCCGCGACGCAGCTACGCACCGATTCTCGGACGCCTGTTGCACGACCGAACGGCGGACCGCATCGCCCGAGTCGTCAGCCGCGTGCCGCAAGCCGCCGCGACGATCGTGCCGTACGACGTGCAGCAGCACATCCGCGCAGCCATGCCCCACCTGCCCGAAGAACGCCCGACCCAGTTCATGGAGCGGATGCTCAACAAGGTCACGGCAGACCCCGTGCGCGGTGCGATGCCCGAATCGTCGTCGGCATCCGTCTCCGCCGGCACGACGACCTCCACAGGCCGGGAAAGTGCCATCACGGTCGAGGGCACCGTCAGCGAGCTGACCATCATCGATCAGAACAATCGTGAAGAGGGCATGTGCCTCACGGGAACGATCGACACCGATTCGGGTCCGGTGACCGTCGCCTTCCGCGCGGCCCACAACGACCTGGAACCCGGGCAGACCGTGCGTCTGACCGGCACCCCGCGCAGGATCCCCGACGCCCCGGTCAAGCTCGTCGACCCCGACTACGTCGTGCTGGTCGACAACGATGCTCAGGACGAGACGCAGGACTGACGCACTGTTCCTGAACGGGCAGCTGCGAACCTCCCAGCGGGGACCGGAACAATTCACGACCATGCAAGACGTCTCGCCCGACACGGGCCGCCGTGCTTTTCGCCATCGCGCACGCCTCAGCCGCCGGAAAGTGCTGCGCCGGCGCTGGCTGCTGAGCATCGGCTCGGTGCTCACCGTGCTCGTGCTCGCGTCCGCCGGTTTCGTGGTGAGCGAGTACTGGAACGTGAGTACGGGCATCCATCGCTCGGTGATCCATCTGCCGAAGGCCGCCCAGGTACCGGGCGTCGCGCAGAACTCGGCGGCGACGAACATCCTGGTCATGGGGCTGGACAGCCGACTCGACGAGGACGGGAACGCGCTGCCCGCCGACGTGTACAACGCCTTGCACGCCGGGAATCAGGATGACGGCGGCTACAACACGAATGTGCTGATGCTCATCCACATCCCGGCAGGCTCGGGCAAGGCCGTCGGGATCTCCATTCCCCGCGACGACTGGGTGCCGCTGCCAGGCCGTCCGGACGGAACGTCGATGGGCAAGATCAAGGAGGCGTACGGCCTTCAGCTCGACGACACGCTCCGCCATCTGGTGAACACCCAGCCGAACCTCTCACGGGCGGATGCCTATCAGCAGGCACGCACCGCGGCCAGGCAGGAAGAGATCACGACGGTCTCGACGTTCCTGGGCAACGTTCCGATCAATCACTTCATCGAGGTGACGATGGCCGCGTTCTATCGGCTGGCGGTGGCCGTGCAGCCGATCCAGGTATGC
This sequence comes from Humibacter antri, assembly GCF_054777235.1. NCBI lineage: Bacteria > Bacillati > Actinomycetota > Actinomycetes > Micrococcales > Microbacteriaceae > Humibacter > Humibacter antri. The sequence continues at coordinate 39,612 of NZ_BAAHAW010000039.1, forward strand.
CTGAACGAGGCCACTTCCGACACGTACTCCGGAGCGGACTTCGTCAAGGGCTACCAGAACCTGTCGGCGTCGCAGGCGGTCAGCTTCGTCAGACAGCGCCGCGACACCAGCGACTCGACGGTCAACCTCACCGACCTCGACCGGGAACGACGGCAGCAGGCGTTCATCGTCTCGCTCTCCTACAAGCTCCGTCATGAGAATGTGTTCACGAACTTCCCCCTGATGCAGACGTTGATCGACACGGCGAAGCAGTACATCGCGCTGGACAGCGACTTCGACCTGCTGGGTTTCGCCTCCGACGCCAACCGCTTCGCGGCCGGCGGAATCACCTTCACCACGTTGCCGATCACCGGCTTCGGGGTCGAAGACGGGAAGGACGTCAACCTGGTCGACACGGCCCAGGTCGACAGCATCACAGCCCAGCTGATCGCACAGTCCGACGCGTCGTCCACGCCGAGCCCGACACCGAAGCCGAGCTCTGGCCGCACCGGACACCACTCCCGGTCCGGTTCCACGTCGCACACCACGGCGCCCGCCGCACCGTCGGTGAGTCCGACGCCGACGCCGACCTCCAACGTCTACACCGACCCGAACCAGCCGATGAGCTCAGGCGCCATTCCCTGCGTCAACTGAGGCGCACCCGGAATCCGGGATGGCGTGAGCCGGGGACCCGACGGCTGATCGCAGCCGCGCTCGCCGCTCCAGACGTACGGAATCCGTGAGCATCCGGCGATACCCCGTGTGGATTCCGTAAGGACGGCGTGCGGGCCGGTGCCGCACGAGTTCGATGGTGGCTTGGCCGCACAGCGCGGCCCGCCGCCATCGCGGTGCGTCAACGAACGGAGCATCCTCGTGCTGGATGTCGTCTGCATACTCGGCATCGCCGCGCTCGGCGCGGTGGTCGCGCTCGTCGGGCGGGCGGTGGAGAAGCTGTGATCTTCTTCGTCGTGCTGTCCGCGGTTCTGGCCGCGGCATCCCTCGTGTACCTCGTGTACGCCCTCGTGAAGCCGGAGAAGTTCTAGGTGTTCACGTTCTGGCTCTTCCTCGCCCAGCTCGCCACCGTGGCACTGATGCTGGCGATCTGCTACCGGCCGCTCGGCGACTACATGGCGCACACCTTCACCTCGCGCAAGAACCTGAGGGTCGAACGCGGCGTCTACCGCCTGATCGGAGTCGATTGCTCCTCTGAGCAGAGCTGGCCCGTCTACCTGCGCAGCGTTCTCGCCTTCTCCATCGTCGGCGTGCTCATCGTCTATCTGCTGCAGCGACTGCAGGCATGGCTTCCCTATTCCCTCGGTCTGCCGGCCGTGCCGGAGGGGCTCTCGTTCAACACGGCGATCTCCTTCGTCACCAACACGAACTGGCAGTCGTACGCACCGGAGGCGACCGTCGGCTACACCGTGCAGATGGCGGCCCTCACCGTGCAGAACTTCGTGTCGGCCGCGGTCGGACTCGCCGTGGCCATCGCCTTGGTCCGTGGTTTCGCGGCGCACAAGTCGGGCACCATCGGCAACTTCTGGGTCGACCTGATCCGCGGAATCGTGCGCATCCTGCTCCCGATCTCGGTGATCTTCACCCTCGTGCTGGTCGCCGGCGGTGTGATCGAGAACTTCAACGCGCTGCAGACCGTGCACACGCTCGCCGGCGGCACGCAGCAGCTCCCCGGCGGCCCTGCCGCGTCGCAGGAAGTCATCAAGCTGCTCGGAAACAACGGCGGCGGATTCTTCAATGCCAACTCGGCGCATCCGTTCGAGAACCCCACGGCGTGGACGAACCTCGTCGAGGTGTTCCTGATGCTTCTGGTGCCTTTCACGCTGCCGCGCGCATTCGGGCGCATGGTGGGCGACAACCGGCAGGGGTACGCGATCGCCGCAGCGATGGGCGCGATCTTCGTGGCGGCCGTCTCGCTGTTCACCTGGATCGAGTCGGGAACCGGGGGAGCGGCCACCGCTGCCGCGGGCGGCGCCATGGAGGGGAAGGAGCAACGGTTCGGCATCCTCGGCACCACGCTCTTCGGCACGACGAGCACGCTCACCTCGACCGGGGCAGTCGACGCCGCGCACGACAGCCTCACGCCGCTCGGCGGAATGATGACGATGATCAACATGATGACCGGCGAGGTCGCTCCCGGCGGCATCGGTGCCGGGTTGTACGGAATCCTGGTGATGGCCATCGTCGCCGTCTTCCTCGCCGGCCTCATGGTGGGACGGACCCCTGAGTACCTCGGCAAGAAGATCGGCTCACGTCAGGTGAAGCTCGCCAGCCTGTACTTCCTGACCACTCCGACCATCGTGCTCGCGGGCACCGCGCTGAGTTTCGCTCTTCCGGGCGTCGCGCAAAGCGTCGAGAAGACCACCATCTTCAATCCGGGACAGCACGGGTTCTCCGAGATCCTCTATGCGTTCACATCGGCGGCCAACAACAACGGATCGGCATTCGGCGGCATCTCCGCGAACACGCCGTGGATGAACGCGGCGCTCGGGGCGGCGATGTTCCTCGCCCGGTTCATCCCGATCGTCTTCGTGCTCGCCCTCGCCGGATCGCTCGCCGCCCAGGAGAAGATCCCCGTCACGACGGGCACGATGCCGACCCACCGCCCACAGTTCGTCGGCCTGCTGGTGGGAACCATCGTGATCATCTCCGCACTGACCTACTTCCCCGTACTCGCCCTCGGGCCTCTTGCAGAAGGACTGCACTGAACGTGAGCGACCGTGAAATGAGTGACCCTGCCATGACCACCACAGCCGTCGACGATGCCGCGACGCCGCAGCGCCCGCATTCGGGCAAGACCCGGGGTGGCGCGTTCAGTCCGCGGCAGCTCGTCACGAGCTTCCCGGAGGCACTGCGCAAGCTGAATCCCCGTGAGCTCTGGCGCAACCCCGTCATGTTCATCGTCGAGGCGGGTGCGGCCCTGACCACGTTGCTCGCCATCGTGCAGCCGTTCCTCGGCGCACCGGCGTCCGGCGGAACGACGACCTCGGTTGCGTTCACCTGGTGGATCGCGGTGTGGCTCTGGCTGACGGTGGTGTTCGCCACCCTCGCCGAAGCCGTCGCAGAGGGACGCGGCAAGGCTCAGGCCGCCAGCCTGCGTGCCACCCGCACGACGACGACGGCGCACCGGGTCGTCGATTATCGCGAGGACGACCCCGGTGCCCTCAACGCGACTACCGCGACCGTCCCCTCGGCAGACCTGAGACTCGGCGACGTCGTCATAGTGGAGGCCGGCGACCTCATCCCGGGTGACGGGGACATCGTGTGGGGCATCGCCTCCGTCGACGAGTCGGCCATCACGGGTGAGTCGGCGCCTGTGGTCCGCGAGTCCGGTGGCGACCGGAGCGCCGTCACCGGAGGCACCAGGGTGCTGTCGGACCGCATCGTCGTGTGCGTCACGTCGAAGCCGGGAGAGACGTTCGTGGACCGCATGATCCATCTCGTCGAGGGGGCCAGTCGGCAGAAGACGCCGAACGAGGTCGCCCTCAACATCCTGCTGGCCAGCCTGACGATCATCTTCGTCGTCGTGGTGCTCATCCTGGGGCCCGTCGCCGGCTTCGCCCACGCGACACCGACCATTCCGGTTCTCATCGCGCTGCTGGTGTGTCTCATTCCGACGACCATCGGCGCTCTGCTGTCGGCCATCGGCATTGCGGGCATGGATCGCCTCGTTCAGCGCAACGTGCTCGCCATGTCGGGCCGGGCGGTCGAAGCCGCGGGTGATGTGAACACGCTGCTGCTCGACAAGACCGGGACCATCACCTACGGGAACCGTCGAGCGAGCGAGTTCCTCCCGGTGGCGGGCACGCCCGTCGACGAGTTGATGGATGCCGCGGCGCTGGCCTCGCTCAGCGACCCGACTCCCGAAGGCTCCTCGGTCGTCGCACTGGCGATCTCGCTCGGCCGCACACCGCCTTCGTCGGTACCGGGCGAGGTCGTCCCGTTCACCGCGCAGACCCGCATGAGCGGGGTCGATCTCGCCGACGGTGTGCAGATCCGCAAGGGGGCCGCGAGCGCGATGACCGCCTGGGCGCAGCAGTACTCCACGGTCGCACCCTCGGTCGCGACGGAGCTCGATCGCCTGGTGGAGCGCATCTCGCAGTCCGGTGGAACCCCGCTGGCGGTCGCGACGCGAACGCCGGACGGCGCGACGACGGTGCTGGGTGTCATCCACCTCAAGGATGTCGTCAAGTCGGGACTCGTCGAACGATTCGCAGACATGCGTCGCATGGGTATCCGCACCGTGATGGTGACGGGCGACAACCCGCTCACCGCCAAGGCGATAGCCGATGAAGCCGGTGTGGACGACTTTCTCGCCGAGGCGACACCCGAGGACAAGCTGGCGCTCATCAGGCGGGAGCAGGAGGGCGGCAAGCTCGTCGCCATGACCGGGGACGGCACGAACGACGCCCCGGCACTCGCTCAGGCCGATGTCGGCGTCGCCATGAACACCGGGACGTCGGCCGCCAAGGAGGCCGGCAACATGGTCGACCTCGACTCGGACCCGACGAAGCTGATCGACATCGTCTCGATCGGCAAGCAGCTGCTCATCACTCGAGGGGCGCTCACGACCTTCTCGATCGCGAACGACGTGGCGAAGTACTTCGCCATCATCCCCGCGATGTTCGTCGGCGTGTTCCCCGGGCTGCAGGTGCTCAACGTCATGCAGCTGCACTCGCCGTCGTCGGCCATCCTCTCCGCCGTGATCTTCAACGCGATCATCATCGTGATCCTGATCCCGCTGGCTCTGCGCGGAGTGCGATATCGCCCCTCGTCGGCCAGTCGCCTTCTCAGCCGCAACCTGCTCCTCTACGGCGCCGGTGGCATCATCGCGCCGTTCATCGGCATCAAGCTGATCGACCTGGTCGTCGCGCTGATCCCCGGATTCTGACGCGGATGCCCGCGCTCGATTCAATGACCTCGCAGAAGGAAAGAGACAAGCAATGAGCCCCACACTCCGGGGAAGCGCACGCCAATACTGGGTGGCTGTGCGCGCCATGATCGTGCTCACGGCGATTCTGGGCGTCGTCTACCCGCTGGTGATGACCGGGATCGCCCAGCTGACGATGCCGGCCAAGGCGAACGGTTCGCTCATCACTGCCGACGGCACCACGATCGGCTCCAGCCTCATCGGCCAGTCGTTCACCGACAAGAAGGGCGACCCACTGCCGCAGTGGTTCCAATCGCGCCCGTCGGCAGCCGGAACCGGCTACGACGCGAACGCCTCCAGCCCGAGCAACCTCGGTCCGAACAATCCTGACCTCACGAAGGCCGTCCAGGAGCGCAAGGCGGTGATCGAGAAACTGGATGCGGCGGACGCCGCGGGCATCCCGCCCGACGCGTTGACCGCTTCAGGCTCTGGGCTCGACCCGCACATCAGCCCTGCCTATGCCCTGCTGCAGGTCGCAGCGGTGGCGAAGGCGCGGGGCATCCCGGAATCCGAGGTGGAAGCGCTGGTCACGTCTAGGATTCAGGGGCGGGATCTCGGTTACCTCGGACAGCCGACGGTGAACGTGCTGCAGCTCAACCTGGCGCTGTCGAAGATGGACCCAGCGGGAGACGAAGGCCAGAAGGAACGCGGATCGCAATGACGAAGGGCAGGCTGCGTGTACTGCTCGGCGCCGCCCCAGGCGTCGGCAAGACGTACGCCATGCTCGAAGAGGGCAAGCGACTCGCCGAGGCGGGCAAAGACGTGGCCGTCGCCGTCGTGGAGACGCACGGCAGGGCGGCGACCGCTGCCATGCTCGATGGCCTCGACGTCGTTCCGCGTCGCAGCGTGAGCTACCGCGGCGTCACGCTCACCGAGTTGGACCTCGACGCCGTGCTGGCCAGGCGCCCCGATGTCGCCCTCGTCGACGAGCTCGCCCACACGAATGCCCCAGGCGGCAGGCACGATAAGCGCTGGGAAGATGTGCACGAGCTGCTGGATGCCGGCATCACCGTGATCTCGACGGTGAACATCCAGCACATCGAGTCGCTGAACGACGTGGTGGAGCAGATCACGGGGATCGGCCAGCAGGAGACGATTCCGGATGCCGTGCTGCGTGCCGCCGACCAGGTCGAAGTCGTCGACCTCGCGCCGCAGGCGCTGCGTGACCGCCTCGCCGAGGGGCTCGTGTATCCGGCGGCCCGGGTGGATGCCGCGCTCTCGAACTACTTTCGGCTCGGCAACCTCACGGCGTTGCGCGAGCTCGCACTGCTCTGGCTCGCGGACGAGGTGGACAGCGCCCTGCAGACCTACCGGCGAGAGCACGGCATCGAGGGCAAGTGGGAGGCGCGCGAGCGGGTCGTCGTCGCACTCACAGGCGGCCCGGAAGGCGAGACGCTGCTGCGCAGGGGCGCGCGCATCGCTGCACGCTCCAGCGGTGGTGACCTGCTGGCGGTGCACGTCGTGAGCGACGACGGACTGCGGGAGCGGCATCCGCGGGCGCTCGCCGAGCAGCGTGCGCTCGTGGAGAAACTGGGCGGCGCCTACCACGAGATCGTCGGGTCGGTCATCCCGACTGCTCTCGTCGACTTCGCGAAGGCGGTCAACGCCACCCAGCTCGTGATCGGGGTCTCGCGGCGGTCGCGGCTCCTGGCGTTACTCACCGGTCCCGGCATCGGGTCGACGGTGATCAGAGCCTCCGGTGACATCGACGTGCACATCGTCTCGCACGCCGCCGCGGGCAGCAGACAGCTCGTGCTTCCGCGGGCACGCGGTGCGCTCAGCGTGCGGCGCCGGGTGTACGGATTCGTGCTCGCGCTGGTCGGCGGTCCGTTGCTGAGCTGGCTGCTGTGGCTCTTCCGCAGCCCGGACGCCCTGGCCAGCGACGTTCTCGCGTTCCAGCTGCTCGTCGTCGTGGTCGCCCTCGTCGGAGGCATCTGGCCCGCACTCTTCGCCGCCGTGCTCTCCGGACTCACGCTGGACTATCTGTTCGTGGCGCCGATCTACACCATCACGATCGCCGAGCCCGTGCATCTGCTGGCGTTGCTGCTCTACGTCGTCGGCGCCGCGCTCGTGAGCTTCGTCGTTGACCAAGCGGCCAGGCGCACGAGAGCGGCGCAACGCTCAGCCGCGGAGTCCGATGTGCTGGCGACGGTCGCGGGCGGCGTCATCCGGGGCGAGGACGCCGTGCATGCCCTCGTGCAACGAGCACGGGAGGCGTTCGGACTCAGCCGCGTGCGCCTGCTCGCCGACGACGGCACGGTCCTGTCGGAGGAGACGGGGCGTTCGGAGGAGTCGGTACCGGCAGAGCAGGCGCCTGCGGAGGAGGGGCTGGTCGAGGGGGTGCCGGCGGCGCAGGAACTGCCGGCGGAGCCTGTGCTGCCGGAGCAGGGGCTGCCGAACGATGCCGGGAAGGACGCGCGGCACCGTACGCTCACGGTCGAGCGCGTCGGGGAGCGTGGAACGCTGGAGTTGTACGGAGCGGAGCTGACGGCATCCGACCGCCGCGTGCTCTCCGTGATCGTCACGCAGCTCGATGCCGCCCTGGAGCATCGCGAGCTCAGCGAGACGGCGAGTGAGCTGAAGCCCCTGGCCGAGACCGATCGTGTGCGCTCAGCGCTGCTGGCGGCCGTCGGCCACGACCTGCGCCGGCCGCTCGCCGCAGCGACCGCCGCCGTGACCAGCCTGCGATCTCCTCGTCTCGAGTTGAGCGCACTCGACAGGGATGCCCTGCTCGAGACGGCGAGGGACAGCCTCGCGAACCTCGACGCGTTGGTCACCAACCTGCTCGACGTCTCACGTGTGCAGGCCGGCGTGCTCGGTGTCTCCCTTCGCGCCGTGGATGTCGAGGACCTGCTGCCGGCCGCTCTCGAGGAATTGTCGGCACCGCCTGGCAGCGTCGAACTCGATGTGCCAGAGGGAACGCCTGCAGTGATGGCCGACCCGGTGCTGCTGCAGCGCGTGCTGGTGAACCTGCTCGCCAACGCACTGCGCTACTCGCCGCACGAACGGCCACCGCGACTGAGCGTCAGCGTCTTCGGTGAAGAGCTGCAGGTGCGTGTCGCCGACAGTGGCACGGGCGTGCCCGACGAACGCAAAGAGCTGATCTTCCAGCCCTTCCAGCGCGAGGGTGACACCGACAACTCGACCGGGATCGGCCTGGGGCTCGCGCTCTCCAAGGGGTTCGTCGAGGGTATGGGCGGTACGCTCACGCCCGAAGACACACCGGGCGGCGGGTTGACGATGGTGGTCGCGCTTCCGATCTTCACCGGCACGGCGATCGCTCCCGGCTCACCCGGCCGCGAACCCACGAAGGCCACACCGACAACGTAAGGAGCCCGATGAAGATCGTCGTCGCTGACGATGACCGACAGATCCTGGGCGCGCTGCGCATCATCCTCTCCGCGCGCGGATATGACGTGACGGTCGCCGCCGACGGCAAGCAGGCGCTCGACCGGGTGATCGACGACCACCCCGACCTGGTCATCCTCGATCTCGGAATGCCGGGCCTCGACGGCCTGGCGGTGATCGAGGCGATCCGCGGCTGGAGCACCGTGCCGATCCTGGTGATCTCCGGGCGCTCCGACTCGGCCGAGAAGGTGGAGGCGCTCGACCGGGGCGCCGACGACTACGTGACGAAGCCGTTCGCGACCGACGAGCTGCTGGCGCGCATCCGCGCTCTGGTACGACGGATGCCCGCAGCCGACGATGAGCCCCGTGTCGAGTTCGCCGACGTGCTCGTCGATCTCGCCGGGCGCAGGGTGACCAGGAAGGGGCATCCGGTGCGGCTCACTCCCACCGAGTGGCAGATTCTCGCGTTGCTGGTGCGCAACCCGGACCGCCTGGTCACTCGGGAGGCGATTCTCACGGAGGTGTGGGGACCGCATCACACAGCGGACTCCGGCTATCTGCGTCTCTACCTCGCACAGCTCCGCAAGAAGCTGGAGCCCGAACCTTCTCGGCCACGCTTCCTCCTCACGGAGGCGGGGATGGGCTATCGGTTCGTGCCTGTCGGGCAGCAGGAGTAGACGGGCGGCCGATCGCAGGCCAGACTCGTACCCTGGAAGCACCTGAATCCCGATCGGAGGTGCACCATGGCCGAAGGCGACGGCGCCGGGCCCGCCAGTGCACGACCGAGCACGGTCCCGCGAGGGGTCGCCAAGGCGTCCATGACGCTCGAGGAGGCGGTGCGCATCGAGCAGCAATGGGAACGTGGCTTGCTCGACCTCTCTCTCCCCGGCACGAGCGCCATCGTCGCCGAGGCGCACCGGGTGCGGCTGAAGGCCGAACTGTGGGGCGCCGATCGTTCCGACGACAGGCGTCGCCAGGCCAAGGGAACGGTCCTCGTGGTCTGTGCTTTCATCGTGATCACGGTCGTCGGCCTGGTCGCGTGCCTGGCCGTCGCCGTCTGACGCGTCGACCCGGTCAGCCTTCGACGAACTCCTCAACGGCGCGCCGCCCCGCGTCAGCTGTGCGTTGCAGAAAGCCGGCGATGAGCTCGAGCTCGGCGGAGGAGTACTCGGCGCACACGGCATCCATCTGGGTGTTCATGCCGTCGTAGTGTCCGAACACCCGGCCGATCGCGTCTTGTCGCACGGAGACCACGACGGCGCGTCGATCGTTCGCGTCGCGCTCGCGAGCGATCCAGCCGCCCTTCTCGAGCCGGTCGATCACCCCGGTCATGGTCGCTGGATGCACGCCGGCCCGTCGGGCGAGCGCGCTCGGGCTCGTGGCGCCGTGTTGGGCGAGGAAGTCGAGGCAGTCCAGGTCGATGTCGCGCAGCTCCACCCGGGCGGAGACGTGGTGCGAGAGCAGCGCGATCTGATTGTTCACGTCGCGGAAGTGCCGCTTGAGCTGCGCGGTGAGGCGCCGGTGCGCTCTGGCGTCGGTCGAGGCACTATTCATTCTTGACTCCATATAGTATGGTTCTCATATTATCGGATTTACGAGTATGAGGAGAATCTAGTGAAGATCGCGGTGTTCGGCGCGAACGGTCCGACGGGTCGGCTCGTCACGCGCCTGGCCCTTGAGCGGGGTCACTCGGTGGTTGCGGCGACGCGTTCGCCGCGAGAGTTCCCGCTCGCGCACGATCATCTCGTCGTCGAGCGAGTCGATGTCTTCGACCCGGCGTCGGTGAGTATCGCCATCAAGGGGGCGGATGCGGTTCTGTCCGCCCTTGGCGTTCCGTACAGCCGCCAGCAGATCACGACGTACTCGGCCGGCACGGCGGCCATGCTGCAGGCGATGGCGGAGCACGGCGTGCGACGCCTGGTGTGCGTGAGCTCGAGCGCGGTCGACATCGACGCTGGCCCGCACGGCGGATTCCTGTTCGAGCGTGTGCTGCAACCGTTCGTGGCCGGCGTTCTCGGCAAGACGCTGTACGACGACATGAAACGCATGGAGGCGATGCTGGGGGCAAGCGACGCCGACTGGACCGTGCTGCGCCCGTCGGGGCTGTTCGATGCGGATGCCGTCAGCGACTACCGCATGGCGGAGCGCTACCTCCCGCAGAAGTTCACGGCTCGCATCGATCTAGCGGATGCCATGCTGCGGCAACTCGACGACCACAGCTTCGTGCGCGCCACGGCGGCGGTCGGCACCGTGAGCGGCACGCCGTCGGTGGCGCAGCTCATGATGCATGAGGCCTTCAAGCGGCCGCCGGCACGAGCACCCCTTGACGAGACTTCTGCGCAGGTCTAATCTACAACCAAATGGTTGTAGATATTCGGATGCCCGACATCCTCACCGACGACGAGATCGACCGCATCTTCCACGCGCTCGCCGACGCCACCCGGCGTGACATCGTGGCGCGCACGCTGGGCGGCGATCGATCCATCTCGGGCCTGGCGCAGAGCTATCTGATGAGTTTCGCGGCCGTGCAGAAGCACGTGAGCGTGCTCGCGAAGGCGGGTCTCGTGACGAAGGAACGACGGGGGCGGGAGCAGCTGGTGCGCGCGGTGCCGGAGACGATCAGGCGGGCGAACGGGTTGCTCGCCCGCTATGAGTCGCTCTGGCGCGATCGGGCGTCGGCGATCGAGGGCATGCTCACCGAAGACTCCACCAAGAGATGACGAAGGGGCACGACAGATGACAGTGATCAGCAGTGTGAAGGATCCCGAGAACCTCACGCTCACGTTCGTGGCGGAGTTCGCCGCGCCGCCTGAGCGGGTCTGGCAGGTGTGGGAAGACGCCCGCCAGCTGGAGCGCTGGTGGGGTCCGCCGACCTGGCCGGCCACGTTCGACGAACATGAGCTCAGCGTCGGCAGCAGGAGCGCCTATTACATGACCGGGCCGGAGGGTGACAGGGCGCACGGATGGTGGGCGATCGTGGCCGTCGACCCGCCACGCAGGCTCGAGTTCGACGAAGGGTTCTCAGACGACGACGGCAGGCCGACCGACGACCTGCCTGCACGGGTCGAGGTGACGCTCGAAGCGGTCTCGCTCGACGCGGATGCCGACGCGGGCGACCTGGAGGGCACCCGCATGACCACCGTGAACCGATTCGTCAGCCTGGAGCAGCTGGAGCAGATGATGCAGATGGGCATGGAAGAGGGCATGCGAGGAGCGATGGGCCAGATCGACGCCATCGTCGCGTCGGAAGGAGCGAACCGATGAGCGGCATCGCGGCCATCCGGCCGTGCCTGTGGTTCGACGACTGTGCACGGGAAGCGATGGAGTACTACGTGAACGTGTTCCCGGACTCGCGCATCGTCTCGATCGACGAGTACCCCGACGAGAAGCTCGACGAGCACTTCTCCGGCATGTCCGGCAAGGTGCTGAACGGGCGCTTCACGCTGAACGGCGTGGACTTCGTCTGCCTCGACGGCGGGCCGCTGTTCCGATTCAACGAGGCCATCTCGTTCGTCGCCACCTGCGCAGACCAGGCGGAGATCGATCGGTACTGGTCCGCGCTCTCGCACGTGCCGGAGTCCGAGCAGTGCGGGTGGTGCAAGGACCGGTTCGGCGTGAGCTGGCAGATCATCCCGCAGAACATGGATGAGCTGACTCGACGGCCGGAGCAGGTGCAGGTGATGATGCGCCAGAAGAAGGTGGTCATCCAGGAGTTGCTCGACGCGTGAGTGTGCTCACGTCGCGTGGAGCGTCCGTGACTCCAGACGGGGCAGTGCGGCCAACACCATCTCGGTGAGGTCGTCGATCGGCCTGGTCAACGGGTCGGTTGCGGGAAGCCCCGTGACCCGTTCGAGTTCGAGTATCGCCGGCTCGATCTCATCGGGCGTCATGTTCTCGTGGTTCATCGTGACGCCGATGACCGCCGTGTCGGCGAACGACTCGATGAGTGCGATCTCGCTCGTCACGCTCGGCACCGGCAGCATCGGGAAATCCCCGAGCATCGTCCGACGTGGGGCATGCTGCACGATCACGGCCTCGGCGCGACTCCCGCGCAGGATGTGCGCACTCGTCATGTAGGCCGGGTGGCTGAGAGCGCCCTGGCCCTCGACGACGATCACGTCCGGATCTTCGCCCCGCCACGCGGCGACGACCTGATGCTCGACCTCGCCGGAGCAGAACTGCGGAACGATCGCATCGAGCGCGACCCCGTACTTGGCGCCCTGCATGATCGAGGTCTGGCCGGTGCCGACCATGACGGCCTTGATGCCTCGCGCGTTCAACGCCTGCACGAGAACGGTGGTCGTGGTGCGCTTGCCGACGGCACCGTCGGTGCCCAGCACCGCTATGCGCGGGCAGGTCACCTCGAAAATGCGTCCGGAGAACAGGTGCAGGTCCTTCTTCTCCTTCGGTTTGCGCACGTCGGTGATCGTGACCGAGTGCAGGAGGGCTGCCGCCGCGAACTCGGCGTCGTCGTTCAGGAACTCGTGAAGACCGTTGACGATGTGGATGCCCTGTGCGATGCCGTCGAGCAGGGCGGCCCGGTGAACAGGGGAGAGCAGTCCGTCAGCGGGGGCTATTCCGAAGATCAGGCAGTCCGGCGTTTGCCCGGCGGAGAGGATCGCCTCGGCAAGCGACGCCACGACGGGAATGCCGTTGGGTGCGCCGTCGAGCACGCCGCCGGCATCCGAGCCCTTCAACGAGCTGTCGATGACGCTCAGAATCTGATATCGCTCCGAGAAGCGCACCAGACCGTTGGCGGTCTTGCCGTCTTGGGTGCCGAATCGGCCCTCGCAGTAGACGATGGCGGTCGTGCGGACGGGTGCTTCTGCAGTGATTCCCGCCGGATTCGCACGTGAGGCGACGCCGTTGGACGGCATGGTTGAAGGCGTGATCTGAGACATGGCGCTCCTGGCGAGTAACCCAGAGGAAACGTTCGCACTGCGGCAGACTGCGCGCACAAGTTCGGAGAGATCTTCCCTGACGTCGGCACAATGCCGACACTCGACGCTAGCAGCGCGGGCTGAGGGCCGCCGAGCACGGGCGTGCGCAGAGTGCCCGCGGCGCCGTGGGGGCACGGAGTTACCGTGAAGTATGGCGGCCACGCCGGCGCACGGCACGGGAGCCCCCACGGCCAGGGCGGCCGACCGGGAGCGACGGGCGCGTGCGTTCCGGCTCATCCGCACCGGTGCTGCACTGTCGATCGTCGCCCTGCTCGTGCGATTCGTCGTCGTGCCGCAGTGGCACGACGCGGTTCGGGCGCTGTCGCTCGTGTCGGGGGTTTCCAGCCCGCTGCTCCTGGCAGGAGTCGCGCTCGAGCTCCTGTCGTTGTCCGCCCTCGCCGGGCTGACCTGGACCGCCCTCGATCCCGTCACGCGTCCCGGATTCCTCACGGTGCTGCGCGTCGACCTCGCCGGGGTCGGTGTCACGAACGCGATCCCGGGCGGAGGCGCGACATCGCTGGCCGTGCGCTACCGCGTGCTGACGCGCAGGAATACGCCGGGCAGCGTCGTGGTGGCCGGAATCACCGCCGAGGTGGTCATCTCCAATCTGACGCTGGGCATGCTCTTCGCGCTCGGCCTGGCCACGTCGGTGGCCGCGCTGCCTGCCGCGCCGTACTACCGGCTCGCGGGCGCTTTCGTCGGAGGCGTCTTCGGCACGGCCGCGACGCTGCTCGGCCTGGCCGCTCTGCGACCCTCCCGCACGGTGCGCTTGGTGCGCAGGCTGACCTGCCGCCTGCCCGGTCGTGCGTCCGTTCGCCTCACACGGTCCGTCGCACACACGGTTCGCGCCGTGCGAGCACTGGCCGCCAGCCCGTGGCGGTTCGCAGCCGTCATGGCCTTCGCGGCGGCCAACTGGCTGCTGGATGTCGCGGCACTGCTCGTCATGTTCGCCGCGTTCGGAGCGCATCCGCCGCTCGCGCCGCTGCTGCTCGTGTACGCGCTCGCAAACATCGTCGCTCTGCTGCCGGTGACCCCTGGGGGAGTCGGCATCGTGGAGGGCGTCATGGTTCCGGCGTTCGTCGCGCTCGCCATGCCCCACGGCGTCGCGGTGCTGGGGGTCACCGCGTGGCGTCTCGTGGAGTACTGGATGCCCATGCCGCTCGCGGCAGCCTCCGCGGCGGCCCTCGCGGTGCGGCGGCCCATTGCACGGCGCGGCGCGCGGGTGCAGCACCGCGTGATCGTGCATGCGCGATGGGACCGTGGGTTCTCCCCACGGTCCCATCGCTGGTCCCATCGCTCCTGACAGATGCCGCCGGCCCGATCTCGAGCCGGCGGGAGCGCTCAAGCTGCCACGGGCATCCGTCGCTCCGCCGTCACGTGCAGCTCGTCGCCCGACGCGTCCACATGCACCGACCCGCCGTCGTCGACGGATCCGTTCACCAGCAGGTCGGCGACCCGGTCGTCCACCTCGCGCTGGATGACGCGCCGCAGCGGACGCGCGCCGAACTCCGGCTCGTAGCCGTGGTCGGCGATCCACTGAACCGCGGCATCCGTCACGGTCAATGAGATCTCGCGCGCACCCAGTCGCGCCTCGGTCGCGGTAAGAAGCAGACGCACGATGTCGCGAAGCTGTGCGCGGTCGAGCTTGCGGAAGAGCACGATCTCGTCGATGCGGTTGATGAACTCCGGCCGCATGTTCTCGCGCAGCTTGCCCATCACCCGGTCCCGCAGCGCCTTCTCGTCGCCGAAGCCATCGGCGTCCTGTGCCACGAAGCCCAGTGCCCCGCTCTTGGATGCCAGGAACTCGCTGCCCACGTTCGAGGTCATGATGACCACGGTGTTCCGAAAGTCGACGGTTCGACCGTGGCCGTCGGTGAGGCGCCCGTCGTCCAGCACCTGCAGCAGGAGGTTGAAGATGTCGGGATGCGCCTTCTCGATCTCATCGAACAGCAGCACCGAGTACGGGTTGCGGCGCACGCGTTCGGTGAGCTGTCCAGCCTCGTCGTAGCCGACGTAGCCAGGAGGGGCGCCGATCAGCCGCGCGGCCGTGTGCCGCTCGCCGAACTCGCTCATGTCGAACCGGATCATCGAGCGCTCGGACCCGAACAGCGATGCCGCCAGGGCTTTCGCCAGCTCGGTCTTCCCCACGCCGGTCGGGCCGAGGAAGAGGAAGCTGCCGACCGGCCGGTGCTCGTCGCCCATGCCGGCGCGGCTTCGGCGCACCGACTTCGCGACGGCCGCCACCGCGTCATCCTGTCCGATCACGCGCTCGTGCAGCTCGCTCTCCAGCTTCGCCAGCCGCTCGCGGTCGGCCTCGCCGATCCGTGCGACCGGGATGCCGGTCGCACGCGCGACCACTGCGGCGATCTGCGCCTCGTCGATGACGGCGTCGGTTCCGACGCGTGCACCCGCAGCGGATGCCTTCGCCAGTCGGGCCTCGACGGCCGCGATCTCGTCGCGCAGCCTCGACGCCTCCTCGTAGTGCTCGGCGGAGACCGCGGCGTTCTTCTCCGCCTCGAGGTCGGCCAGGCGCTGCATCAGCTCGGAGGCGTCCACCTGCTTGCCGAGCCGCAGCCGCAGCCGTGCTCCGGCCTGGTCGATCAGGTCGATGGCCTTGTCGGGCAGGTAGCGGTCGGAGACGTAGCGGGCGCTGAGTTCGACGGCGGCGCGGATCGCGTCGTCGGTGTATTCGACACCGTGGTGCTCCTCGTACGCGCCCCGCAGCCCGGCGAGGATCGCGATCGAGTCCTCGATCGAGGGCTCAGCCACCGTCACCGGCTGGAAACGGCGTTCGAGCGCCGGATCCTTCTCGATCTGCCGATACTCCTTGAGAGTGGTCGCACCGACCAGATGCAGGTCGCCCTTGGCCAGCCGCGGCTTCAGGATGTTGCCGGCATCCATTCCGCCGTCTCCGCCGGCGCCCGCCCCCATCACGGTGTGCACCTCGTCGATGAAGACGATCAGCTCGCTCTTGCGCTGCGCGATCTCCTCCATCAGCTTCGTCAACCGTTCCTCGAAGTCGCCGCGGTAGCGGGTTCCGGCCAGCATGCCGGGCAGGTCGAGCGAGATCACTCGTTTGTCGCGCAGCTGCTCCGGAACGACGCCGTCGACTATCGCCTGGGCGAGTCCTTCGACGATCGCGGTCTTGCCCACGCCCGCCTCGCCGACGAGCACGGGGTTGTTCTTGGTGCGCCGGGAGAGGATCTCCACGGTCTGCTCGATCTCGTCCACCCGTCCGATCACCGGGTCGAGCCTGCCCTCGCGGGCCTGGAGCGTGAGGTCGGTGCCGAACCGGTCGAGCATGGGCGTCTCGGATGCCTGCCCCTCGGCATCCGTGTCGCCGCTCGCGCCGACGCCCACCGTCGCGGCCTCGCGCATGGCGCCGGCGAGCGCCTCGGGCGTCACTCCGGCGGACTGCAGCACCTGGCCCGCTGGCGAGTCCTGGGCGATCACGAGCGCATAGAACAGGTGCTCGGGATCGATGTAGGTGGACCCGGACGCGCGCGCCACCTGGTAAGCGTGGAACAGCGTGCGCTGCGCCGAGGGAGTCAGGGCCGGTGCGTCCTTGGTCGCCTCGCCGGTCTGCGGCAGGCGCTGATCTGCGGCGCGCACGATGCGTACGGGGTCGACGCCGATGCGGCGCATCGCGTCGGCCGCGGGGTCCTCATCGGCCATCACGCGAAGGATGTGCAGCGCGTCCAGCTCTTTGTGGCCGTGCTCGAGCGCGAACCGCCCAGCACGCTGCAGCACCTCCTGGGTGCGCCGACTGAGAAAGCGGCCGATGTCGATCGATCGGGCCTCGCGAGCGCGTTCGCCCGCGAGGTAGCGTGCGAGGAAGTCGTCGAACGAGCTGCCCTCGCCGTTCGCCTCGGTGCCGCCGGGGATGAAGTTCTCAGGCACTGAATCTCCTGTAGTTTCCGGGTTTCTTCGGTTGAACCGCTCGAACTTGAGTCGGGTCTTATCAAGTTCAACACCCTCCGGTCACTGGTATTCCCGGTGCCAGCGAGTCGCACCTGCCCCATACCGTGGCTTGAGCTTGTCTCCCGTGGGTTGAGCGCCCCGTCCCCGTTCCCGTGGGTTGAGCTTGTCGTTCCCGTGGGTTGAGCTTGTCGTTCCCGTGGGTTGAGCGCGCCGTTCCCGTGGGTTGAGCTTGTCGAAACCCGGGAATGCCCCCACGCTCGCTACGTTGAACGCATTCCCACGACAGGAGTACGAATGAGCGCAGCAGCCCGCCGTCCGGCCGGAGTGACCCTGATCGCCGTTCTCGCGTGGATCGAGGGTGCGCTGAACATCGTCGCGGGCGTGCTTCTCCTGGTGTTCCAGCACGAGCCCACCGTGCGCAGCGCGTGGTCGAGTAGCGCCTCGCTGATCACGTCCGCGATCCTGTCGATCCTGTTCGGAGTCGTGGTCGTACTCATCGCCGGGGGCCTGCTGCGCGGCTCGAGCAGTGCCCGCGTCGTGGTCACCATCATGCAGTTGCTGGCCATCGCGACGGATGCCTTCACCGCCTGGGCGTTCCCCGGCCAGTTCGCGTGGGCCGCGATCAGCGCTCTGGTCTCGCTGATCATCATCATCCTGCTCTGGACGGGACGTGCCTCCGACTTCTTCCGCTCGCACTGACGGGGCGTCGGTGGCTTTCTGGATGCCGGCATGCAGCAGATCCGAGCGTGACATCCGCTCACCGCTTGACCTTGACCCGTGGGGCAACGTTTAGCGTGAACGAGAGGCGGATGGTTCGACGGGAGGGCTGGCATGAGGATCGGTGAGGTCGCACGCCGCGCCGGAGTCAGCGTGAAGACCGTGCGTCATTACGAATCGCTCGGTCTCGTCGGTTCGTCGCGCCTGCCGAACGGGTACCGGGACTACGCCGAAGACGTGCCGCGCCTGGTGGCCGAGGCGCATGAGCTGGGCCGCGTCGGGTTGCGCCTGACACAGACCCGACCGTTCCTCGACTGCCTGGCCGACGGCAACGCCAACGGCGACGACTGCCTGGCCACACGTCCCGCCTACAGTGCGGCCATCGAAGACCTGACGAGACGGATCGACGAGCTCGAACGCAGGCGGTCAGCACTGCAAGCGCTGCTTTCCACGGCCGAATCGAGGACTGGCGGATCGAGCGCTCCCGGATCGAGCACTCCCGGATCGAGTGCCGCTCCATCGAAGACCGTGCGGTCGAGGGCTGCCGAGACAGGGCGCGCCGGCCGCGAGAGCCACGAGAGCCACGAGGAAACGAAGGAGAACCATGATCATCGCAGATGAGCAGACGTTCGCGTCGACGCTCGAGCATGCCGAGACACCTGTGCTCGTCTACTTCTGGGCCACCTGGTGCGGGCCGTGCCGGGTACTCGGGCCGACGCTCGAGCGTATCGAGTCCGACCACTCCGACGCGTTCACGATCGTCAAGGTGAACGCCGACGACAGTCCTCGCCTCGCCGCGGAGTACGGCGTGATGGCTGTGCCGAGCCTCAAGCTCGTCGTGGACGGCGCCGTCGTGCGAACCATCGTGGGCTCCAAGCCCCGCGCTGCGCTGGAGGCGGAGCTCGCTCCCGTGTTGGCTGCAGCTGTCTGACTTTGCTCCACCTCGGCCCGACGCCCGTTCACCGCGGTCGAACGACGGCGGGCCGCCCCTTGAAGCGCACCAGCACCGCCGCATCCGGCACGGGACGATCCCGTGCGTCGTGTTGCACCGCCAGCACTGTGCCGTCCACCAGGCGCACGGTCGTTCGCCGCACGGATCCGAGGAAGCTCGAGGAGACGACCACACCGGCCGCTCCGTCCGCATCGCCGCTTGTCGCGTCGAGCAGCGCTACATCCTCGGGGCGCACCGAAGCCTCGACCTCCCCGTCCGCCGGATCGCCCAGAATGGGGATTCGCTGACCGAAGACGATCACCTCGGCGCCCCGCGCGCGACCGGGGAGCTTGTTGCTGAGTCCGACGAAGTCGGCAACGAACGGTGTGCCGGGCTGGAGGTACAGCTGCTCGGGCGTGCCGATCTGCTCGATCGCGCCCGCGTTCATCACGGCCACGCGGTCGGCGATCGCGAGCGCTTCCTCCTGGTCGTGCGTGACGAACACGGTCGTGATTCCGAGGTCGCGCTGAAGGCGCCTGATCTGCTCGCGCAACTGCACCCGCACTTTCGCGTCCAGAGCCGAGAGCGGCTCGTCGAGGAGTAGCACGCGCGGCCGGATGACGAGCGCGCGGGCGAGTGCCACCCGTTGCTGCTGCCCACCGGAGAGCTCGTGTGCATAGCGATCGCCGTGCCCGCTCAGCCCCACCAGACCCAGGGCCTCGGTTGCGCGTGCAGTGCGCGTGCGAGCGTCGACCTTGCGCATCCGAAGCCCGAACTCCACGTTCGCTCGGGCCGTGAGATGAGGGAACAGCGAGTACGACTGGAACACGACTCCGATATCGCGTTTGCTGGCAGGTACCCCGACGACGTCGGTGCCGTCGATGCGGATGCTGCCGGCATCCATCTGCTCCAACCCGGAGAGGGCGCGCAGCATGGTGGTCTTTCCGCAACCCGATGGCCCGAGCAGGGCGACGAACTCGCCGGGGTGTATGTCGAGGCTCACCCCCTGCAGCGCCCGGTGCGACCCGTACGCCTTCACGATGCCTTCGAGTTCGACCGACGTCCCCCTGACGGTCAGCGGTGCAGTGGTCTCTCTCGGGCCGAGCGCGGCGCGGTCGTCGGTGGATGTCGCGGGCGTGGTGACGGTCATCGTGCTGCCCTCCTGATGCGGCTGATCGATCCGGCCCTGCCGATCACCAGCAGCAGTGCGAACGCGAACACCAGCGCGAACACGGCGAAGATCGCCGCGACGTAGGGGTCGGTCTGCTGCAGCAGATACAGCGCGGTCTGGAACGTGTTCTGGTTGAGGAACGAGGCGATGGTGAACTCCCCGAGCACGACGGCGATGGTGAGGAAGCAGGCGGAGAGGAGCCCCCGCCGCAGATTGGGCAGAATCACTCGGCCCAGCACCGAGAACCAGCCGGCACCGAGTGAGCGAGCGGCCTCGCCGAGCACCACCACGTCGAGCGCGGTGATGTTCGCGTGAATCGGCCGGTACGCGTACGGGAGCACGATCACCCCTATGGCGAACGCGAGAGTCCACGGCACGCTGCCGAAGACTCCGGCCATCGCCTGGTACACAGGTACGAATCCGACGACGAGCACCACCGTCGGCACGGTGATGGGCAGAAGACAGACGAACTCGATCGCACGTCGAAGATGCGGGTAGCGCAGTTCCGCCAGCACGATCGTCGGCACCAGCAGGAACAGGATGATCGCCACCGTGATCGCGCAGATCACCAGCGAATTGCCGATGCCCTCGAAGAGCTGGTCGTATGTCAGCTCTTGGCGCGGATCGAAGATCGCCGCATAGTGAATGAGCGTGAATGCACCCGGGTCTCCCGAGACACGGAACGTGAAGAGCAGCAACGCGGCGATCGGCAGCACGAACACGACTCCCGTCGCAACGAGGATGGCCGTGCTCGTGACCCTGTTCGGAGTCGCGCCGACGCTGGGTGCCCGCAACGTCCGCTTCGCCGGCACCGGGACCCGCTTCGCAGGCAGCGTGCCCGCGGTCATCGGTGCATCCTTCGCTCCCACCGCAGCGAGCGGCGTTGGAGCGCCGAGTACGCGCTCATCACGACGGTCATGACCGCGACCATGCCGAGCGCCAGCACGCCGGCGGAATCGGAGACGCCCACGATGGTCTCACTGGTCAGCTGCCGCTTGATCGACAGGGGGACGATTCCGCCCTGGTCGATGAGCGCTGCCGCGGTGGCGAACGACGAGAACGCGTTGGCGAACAACAAGATCGTGCTTCCCCAGAACGCGGGGGCGAGGATGGGGATGGCTATCCGCCGCCAGTACGCGACGCGGGACGCGCCGAGCGTCGCGGCCGCCTCGCCCCATTGTGTCTTCAAGCCCTCCGCTGCCGGCATGAACGTGATCACCATGAGCGGGATCGAGAAGTACAGGTACGGGAAGACGAGTCCGCCCACCTGGTAGAGCAACGGCCCGCGCGCCGACAGGGAGTTGAGGTCGAAGCCGAAGGTCTGCTTCAGCAGCAACGTGAGTACGCCCTGGATGCCGATCAAGGCGATGAAGGCGAACGCGAGCATGATGCCGCCGAACTGGGCCAGCACGCTGGAGGCGGAGTCCACTACCGTGCGCAGGGCGCCGTCCGGCCTGGTGCCCAGGAGCGCGAAGCAGATGACCGCGCCGACGAGGGCGCCGATGATCGCCACGACGGCCGAGACCCAGAACGAGTTCACGAAGTCCTTGATGACCGACGGATCGGTGAACGCAGCGAGATTGGCGAAGGTGAATGCCCCGTCCTTCGTGAAGAATCCGCTCGCCACGGCATACAGGGTGGGCACAGCCAGGAACAGCACGACGTAGATCGCGAACGGTGTGAAGCCGAGCCACCCGGCCCGAGGGCGTCCGAGCCTGGTGGTCCTGACGCCCTCGGCTTTGGCGCCCGTCGCGATCTCGGTGGATGCGGCAGTCATCGCAATCCGTTTCCGATGAACACGGGTAGGGGTCAGCCGACGGTCGTCGACCACTTCGAGGCGAGCAGAGTGCCCGCCGCGGTGGTCTGGTCGGCGGTGAGCTGCACGAGGTTCTTCGGCGGCTCGCCCACGGTCTTCAACACGTTCTCGTCGACCGTCTTGTTCGCGATCATCGCCTTGAGCGTCGCCGGGTAGGCGCCCGAGCCCAGGAAGAGGTTCTGCACCTCGGGGCTGTAGACATACTCCTCCCAGAGCCGGGCGGCTGCCGGGTCCGGTGCATCGGCGTTGATCGCCTGGTTGTAGTAGCTGCCGAGCGCGGTGCCGGGAAGAATCGTGGTCTTCCAATTCGGGTTTCCCGCGGAACCCCCGGCCGCGCCCCATGCGAGATTGTTGTAGCTCCATTGGATGACCACCGGCGTCTCACCCGAGTTCACCGTCGCCTGCGTCGGCAGCACGGAGAGAAAGTTGCCCGCCTGCTTCAGCTTGCCGAAGAAGTCGATTCCCGGCTCGATGTCGTCGGCCTTTCCGCCTGACTGCAGATCGGCCCAATAGACGGCGCTCGCAGCCTCGTTGGCCTGAGTCGGGTCGCCCTTGATCGCAACCTTTCCCTTGTAGTCGGCACCGAGCAGGTCGTCGAGCTTCTTCGGCGCCGACTTGATGACCTTCGAGTCGTATCCGACCGACATCAGACCGGTGTAGTCGTAGTACCACTTGCCGCCGGCATCCTTGTAGTGTGCGGGCAGGTCAGCCCAGTTCTTCACCTTGTACTCGGCCATCATGTCGAGGTTCTGCTCGAGAACGGCCGTACCGAGGTCGAAGACGTCCGGCGCGGTGCTCTGGCCCTTCTGAGACGTGGCTGCGCTGATCTCGTCGGCGCTGGAACCGTTCGGGTTCGTGGAGTCGACCGTGATCTTGGGGTACTTCTTCTCGAAACCGGCGATGATCTTGCCGTAGTTCGCCCACGAGGGTGGAAGGGCGATGACGTTCAGGTGACCCTCCGCGTTCGCGGCCGCGACGAGGCCGTCCATGCCGCCGAAGTCGGCGGCCGACACAGCCTTCTGGGCCTGAGTCTTGGTGAGCATCTTGGAATCGGCGGCGCTCGCCGCTCCCGTCCCGCTACCGGCGCATGCCGTGAGCGAGAGGGCGACGGCCGTGGCCATGGCCACGGCGCCGGCGAGGCGCCGGGCACGTCGCGAGCCCACGAAACGGGCGATCGCGCGTTGTTCCATCGAGGAGTCCTTCCAGGTCGTTTCTCGGGTGGGTCGTGATCGGTGAGGACCGCAACCGCATCCACTTTGCAGGTGCCGGAAGGCGCGAACGGCCGATTCCATCTGCCGGTCATCAGATGTTCACCTCGGTGATTCGCCCGGCGGCAGCCTCCGACGCGCTCGACGCGTGACGCGCACGCCGGCCGAGCGTAAGGTGTGGGTCGACAGCGTCACCGATGAAGGAGAGCAGTCATGTCCGTCGTTCTCAATCCCTACCTGAGCTTCCGCGACAACGCTCGCGAGGCCATGGAGTTCTATCAGTCCGTCTTCGGCGGCGACCTCACCGTGAGCACGTTCCGCGACTTCCACATGGAGGAAGACGAGAGCGAGCTCGAGAAGGTCATGCACTCGCAGCTGAACGCGCCCGGCGGCCTCATGCTGATGGGTGCCGACACTCCGAATCGCATGGAGTACACGCCGGGCGGGTCGATCACGGTGTCGCTGAGCGGCGACGACGAGCCGCGCCTTCGTGGCTACTGGGACGGCCTGTCGCATTCGGCCACCATCGTCGAGCCGCTGGAGAAGGCGCCGTGGGGTGACTGGTTCGGCATGCTGGTCGATAGATTCGGCGTGAACTGGATGGTGAACATCTCCGGTCAGGGTTGAACCCGAGCGATCACGACCGGCGCCGGTCGACCGGATCCCCGCACACGACTGACGACGAGGAACGCATGGCAGACGAGACGACGCTGGAGATCCGAGGGCCGGAAGGCACGCGTGCGGTGCGCATCAGCCATCCGGACCGGGTCGTGTTCCCCGAGCCGGGAATCACCAAGCTCGACCTGGCGCGCTACCTCGAGGCGGTCGCCGAACCGTTCCTGAGGGCGAACGGCGATCGTCCGATCTCGCTGCAGCGCTTCCGCGACAGCATCGACGGCGAGCAGTTCTTCTCCAAGAACCCGCCGAGGGGAGCCCCTGCCTACATCCGCGATGTCGAGGTGGTCTACCCGAGCGCGAGATCGCATCCGCAGCTCGTGCTCGATGAGCCGGCCTCGGCGATCTGGGCAGTGCAGATGGGCACCGTCGTCTTCCACCCGTGGCCGTCGCGCGCCGACGACACGGACGATCCGGACCAGCTGCGTATCGATCTCGACCCTCAGCCCGGCACCGACTTCGACGATGCGGTCCCCGCCGCCGTCGAATTGCGCGCCGTTCTCGCTGAAGCCGGACTGGATGCCTACGTCAAGACGTCCGGGAATCGCGGCCTGCACGTGTTCGCGCCGATCCGGCCGGAGCATGAGTTCCTCGATGTGCGACACGCCGTGATCGCCGCAGCACGCGAGTTGGAGAGACGCATGCCGGATGCCGTCACGACCGCCTGGTGGAAGGAGGAGCGCGGGCGAAAAGTGTTCGTCGACTTCAATCAGGCGAACCGCGACCGCACGATGGCCGGTGCGTACAGCCCGCGCGCTCTGCCGCACGCGTCCGTGTCGTGCCCCGTCACGTGGGAAGAGCTGGAGTCCGTGGATCCCCGGTCGTTCACTGTGCTGACAGTGCCGGACCGGCTCGCCGCCGTCGGCGATCCGTGGGCTGACTTCGGCGAGCGACCCGGAAGCATCGAGGTGCTCCTGTCATGGTGGCAGCGCGACCTCGACAACGGGCTGGGCGAATTGCCGTTCCCCCCGGACTATCCCAAGATGCCCGGTGAGCCGCCCCGGGTGCAGCCCAGTAAGAAGGTGGCCGGGAACTGGGATCAGCGCGGCAACCGGGTCGACGCCGACTGAGCCACCGCCGGTCGGGCATGCTGCCGCCGTCTGAGCGTGGGTCCGAGCTGCCGTTTTCGGTGCGTCGCAACGCGACGGACGGCCGAGGGGCGGGGAGCGAAACCCGGCCCTGTGCCACGGGTTTCGACAGGCTCAACCAACGGCGGTGGCTTACGCGATGACGCCCGACAGATCGTAGGCGACCGGGCGCTCCAGCTGATCGAACGTGCACGAGCGGGGTTCCCGGTCATCCCGCCATCGGTCGAACTGCACCGTGTGCCGGAACCGCGGGCCCTCGAGCTGGTCGTACCGCACCTCGAGCACACGCTCAGGGCGAAGCCTGACGAAGGAGACGTCTTTGCTGCCGGAGAACCTGCTGCGATCGGTCTCGCCCTTGATCATCTCGCCGTTCTCATCGCGTTCCACGAGCGATTCCAGCTCGTCGACGAGTTCGAGTCTTCGTGCATTGCTGAACGCTGATGCTCCGCCCACGTTCCTCAGAACGCCCTGGTCGTCGTAGAGGCCCAGCAGCAGCGACCCCACTCCCCGGCCACTGGAGTGCACCCGGTAGCCGATGAGAACGACGTCCGCCGTGCGATGGTGCTTGACCTTGAGCATCGTGCGCTTGCCGGGGGAGTACGGCGCCGCCAGCGGTTTCGCCACGACGCCGTCGAGGCCGGCTCCCTCGAACTCGACCAGCCAGCGGCGAGCGAGTGCGGCATCCGTCGTCGTCTGGCACAGGTACAGCGGATGCTCCCACCCGGCGGCCAGCTTCTCCAACGCGCTCCGGCGCTCCGCGAACGGCTGGCCCAGCAGATCGTCGCCCTCCAGCGAGAGCAGGTCGAATGCGACGAACATCGCCGGAGTGGTTTCCGAGAGCATGGCGACGCGGCTGGCGGCAGGATGGATGCGCTGCGACAGCGCCTCCCAGTCGAGCCGTTCCGACCCGGGCCGCCCGGTGCGAACGACGAGTTCGCCATCCACGATGCACCGGGGCAGTTGCTGCGCGAACGCGGTCACCAGTTCGGGGAAGTACCGGGTGAGCGGCTTCGCCCCTCGGCTGCCGATCTCCACGTGGGCCTTCTGGTCCGTGCCGGTCTCGACGCCGACGATCCCGCGGAATCCGTCCCATTTCGGTTCGTACGACAGGCCGCCCTCTATCGTCTCCGGTTCCGGAACCGCGTCGACAGCGCGAGCGAGCATGGGAGCGGGAAGTGATGCGGCCATGTTCCGATCATGCCGTCTTCGCACCCCGGGCGACAGTGTGCTGCTCCCGTGCGCTGACTCCCGTCCCCGATGGCGTGAACGCTCACTCGTGCGACGCCGATGCGGCGGTCGTGGTTCTCGTCGCTGCGGTGCGACCGGTCGCATCCGCCGTCCAGAGGTGCATGGTGGCGTACGCGCGCCACGGCCGCCACCGCTCGCCGAGTTCGAGCGCCTCGGCCGGTGAGATGTTGCCGAGCGCTCTGCGCAGCACGAGGTCGCCGACCGGAAACGCGTCCGGATCCCGCAGCACGCGAAGCGCGAGGTAGTCGACGGTCCACGGCCCGATACCGGGCAATGAGAGCAGTTCGGCGCGCACGCCGGCGCGGTCCGCGTCGCGCACGACCCGCAGGCCCGAGGCGAACGCCTGGGCCACGGCGATGACGGTTCGCGCGCGAGCGAGCGGGATGCCGACCGCCGCGCGCAGCTGCGCCAAATCGGCCGACGCGACAACCTCGGCCACGGGAAAGGCGATCAGCCCGTCATCGCTGTGATCCCCGTCGGCACGGGCGCCGTACGCGGCCGCCAGACGTCCGGTGAACGTGCGGCAGGCAGCCAGCGAGACCTGTTGGCCGAGCACCGTCTGCGCGGCTGCCTCGAAGGCATCCGGATGCCCGATCACCCGCAGTGCGGGTCGCCTCCGCACCAGAGGGCCCAGCAGCGGGTCATCGGCGAATGTCGCTCCGACCGCATCGATGTCGGTGTCGAGGTCGAACCACTCGCGCACCGCATCGACCACCTCGGGCGACGCTGTCCCGTCCACTTCGACTCCGTCGTCGCGCACGGCGACCGTCACGCAAACCGGCGACGAACCGGATGCGGTGCTCAACAAGCGGGTGACGGTCCCGTTCGCGAGGTCCACGTGTTCGACGCCCGGCACACCGTGCCGCACGAGCGAGTCGAGCACCACGTCGCGTTCCAGGCGGCCGGCGAGAAACACGGGTTCGCTCACGCAGCGGCCTCCAGGGCGAGCAGGGCCCGCTTCGCCTCGAGTCCGCCCGCATAGCCGCCCAGCGAGCCGTCGCCGCGGAGCACGCGGTGGCAGGGCACCACGAGCGGTAGCGGGTTGGTCGCGCACGCGCTTCCCACGGCACGGAACGCGCGTGGCCGGCCGGCAGCATTCGCGAGTTCGGCGTAGCTCGCCGTGTGCCCGTATGCGATCGTGGGCAGGAGCCGCTGCACTTCGCCGCGGAACCCGCGGCTGAGCGCGAAGTCCAGTGGCAGGTCGAACCCGGTGCGGCGCTTCGCGAAGTACTCCTCGAGCTCGGTCGCGGCGCGATCCAGTCGTGCCGGTGCCTCGAGCACGCGCGGGCTGACGCGGTCGGCGAGCGTCTGAAGCACGACGTCGAATCCCTCCCGTTCGAACGCGATGCGCACGATGCCCTGCTCGGTCGAGGCCACCAACAGTCTTCCCACCGGACTGTCGACGACGCGGTAGCCCACATCGATCAGCCCGCGTTCTCCGGCCTCGCGTGCCAGCCGGGCGTGAAGCACGCTCAGTTCAGCGCGGGTCGTCTCGTTCTTCGTCTCGTTCATCGCCCGGCTCCCATCGTGCGTCGCAGCTTACGGATGCCGTCGGCGGCTGCGCGCCGTGCCGCCTCCGTGGTTCCACCGATGATGTCCGCCACTTCGCGATAGCCGAGCCCGCCCAGATAGTGGTAGGTCACAGCCTGTCGCTGTCGGTGCGGAAGAACTGCGACCGCCTGCGCGACCGCGTCTGCCTCAGCTCGGGCCTCGACCGCGTCCTCGGGGATTCCGAGCGTTCCCGGCTCCTCGGGCATCCGCTCGACGGTGAGCGCTCGACGGCCCTGAGCGCGCAGCAGGTCGATGCACTTGCGGCGCGCGATCGTGACCAGCCACGCCTCGACGTTGGCGTCGGCGGGCAGCCGCGGGTAGGCATCCATCGCGGCCAGGAACGTCTCAGACCAGGCGTCGTCCGCGTCGTGTGCGACGAGCATCGATCGGCACACGCGCAGCACGACGGTGCCGTGTGTTCGCACGACCGACTCGAAGGGTAGGAGCATCATCACAAGGTAGACGCTGCCGCCGACGAGAACGTGAGATTCCTCCGCCGGTTGAGCTTGTCGAAACCCGTGGCGGAGTGGCCGGGTTCCGACAAGCTCAACCGGCGGTGCACAGCAGGTCGCGCACCATGGGGATGACCTTCGTGCCGTAGAGCTCGATGGAGTGCTCGAGCAGTTCGTGCGGCATGGGGCCGTTCGCGTACTTGAGGTCGAACCGGTCGACGCCGAGAACACGGATCGCCTCCGCGATCCGCTTTGCGACGGTCTCCGGCGAGCCGACGTACAGCGAGCCGTGTCGCACCTCGCTGACGTACTGCTCGTTGCTCTGCGGTGCCCACCCGCGTTCGGCACCGATGCGGTCCATCGTCGCCTTCTGGTAGGGGTGGAGCTGCTCCATCGCCAGTTCATCGGTGTCGGCCACGAAGCCGGGAGAGTGCATGGCCAGCGGCATCGGCTCGCGCCCGAACTGCTCCTGCGCGCGTTTGTACAGGTCGACGTACGGCGCGAAGCGTGCGGCGTTCCCGCCGATGATGGCCAGAGCCATCGGAATGCCGTACCTAACGGAGCGGATCACGCTCTCCGGGCTGCCGCCGACGCCCACCCACGCCTTCAGCCGTCCGGACTCGGTCTTCGGGTACACCGACTGGTCCCTCAGGGGAGCACGCACCGTGCCGTTCCAGGTGACGGGATCCTCCTGACGCAGCAGGCTGAACAGTTCGAGCTTCTCCTCGAAGAGCTTCTCGTACTGTGTCAGGTCGAAGCCGAACAGAGGGAACGATTCGGTGAACGAGCCGCGGCCGAGCGTGACCTCCGCGCGGCCGTTCGAGAGGGCATCCAGCGTCGCGAACCGCTCGTACACCCGCACCGGGTCGTCCGAGCTCAGCACGGTCACGGCCGTGCCGACGGTGATGTTCTTGGTGCGCGCCGCGATCGCCGACAGCACGATGTCGGGCGCGCTGATTGCGAAGTCGGCCCTGTGGTGCTCCCCGATGCCGAACGCGTCGATCCCGAGCGCGTCGGCGAGCACTCCCTGTTCGATCACCTCGCGAATCGTGCGGGCAGCCGAGCCCTGTGCGCCGTCTGCCTGCAGCGGAACGTCACCGAACGTGTCCAAACCGAACTGAACGGCCACGAGACCCTCCTTGTTATCTATGCGTTTGCATGTTCTATGAACGCGACGGCCCGCTCCATCATTCCTTGTGGCACGCAAGGGGGTGGGGAGCGGCGACGTTCCGTCGTACCGTGACGATCATGGATGCGCTCGACCTCGCGAAGAAGCACACCAAGCAGGCTGCGAAACGCACGCGAAAGCTCGTCGACGCTCTTCACGAGCACGAGCACGAGCACGAGCACGAGCACGAGCACGAGCACGAGCACGAGCACGAGCACGAGCACGAGCACGAGCACGAGCCGCCGTCGCCCGCTGAGCAGAACCTGCGTGCGCGCGAGGCGAGGGCCGCGGCGTCCACTCACTATGGCCGCATGCCGATCAAGTACGTGCTGGGCCGCACACTGCGCGAGTACGGCAGAGACGGATGCTCCGACCTCGCCGCCGGCCTCACCTACTTCTCGATCCTCTCGGCTCTGCCTGCACTCCTGGCGCTCGTATCGGTTCTGGGACTGGTGGGAGCGGGGCAGTCCGGATCGAAATCGCTCCTCGAGGTGGTCGGCACCCTCGCGCCGGAGCAGGTGCGGCCGGCGCTTTCCGGCCTGCTCTCACAGCTGACCTCGTCGACGGCCGCCGGCATCGGTCTCGCGATCGGCATCGTCGGCGCGATCTGGTCCGCGTCGGGTTACGTCGGCGCGTTCACCAGGGCGGTCAACCGCATCTATGGTGTACGGGAAGGACGCGGCGCGGTCGTCCTGCGATCCCAGCAGGTGCTGATCACCATCGTCGTGCTCGCGCTGGCAGTGCTCGTCGTTCTGTCGCTCGTGTTGAGCGGACCGTTCGCGCGCAGCATAGGGCACGCTATCGGGGTGGGCGATGCCGTGTTCACCACGTGGGAGATCGTGAAGTGGCCGATGATCGGCGTAGCCGTGATCGTCGCCGTCGCCGTCGCCGTCGCCGTGTTGTTCTTCGGTGCTCCGAATCTGCGCAAGCTGCGCATCCGCTACGTGGCGTGCGGTGCAGCGGTCGCGGTGATCGTCATGGTGCTCGGCTCGCTCGGGTTCGGCTTCTACGTATCGAACTTCGCGAGCTACAACCGGGTGTACGGGGCGGTCGGCGGCCTTCTCGTCGCCCTGCTCTGGATATGGCTTGCGAACCTCGCGCTCGTCGTGGGAGCCGAACTCGGCTCGGAACTGGAGCGCGGACACGAGCTGTCCCTCGGCGAGGCCGCAGAGATGCGGGTGCGCTTGAGGGTGCGCGGCGACACGTCGTACGTGAAGGCGGAGATGAAGCTGCATGCCGATGAGCGAGTCGGTGCAGCAATCCGGCGAGCTGCCGTCACCTCTGCGCCCGCACGGGGTTAGCCTGGCAACGTTCCTCCTGCACAGCGTTCACTGACCACCAGGCCGGTCGATCCGGCCACACGACAGGGAGACACACGATGATCGCGTCCATCCTCGAGAACGACAGCGTGCATTTCGACCACCGGGGCGGCCGCTACGTCGTGCATCGGCTGGGTCCGGCCGACTGGGTCGTGCGCGGGGACGACGGCCGCACGATCGGATCGCTCACCGTCATCGCCCCGGAGGGCGAGGAGCACGAACCGGTCTACGGAGGGCTCCTTCCCGGCCAGACCGAGACGGACTACGAGGGTTCCGACTGGGAGTCGATCGTGCGCGGTCTGGTCAACGAAGACCTCGACGCCGACCCGGAGTACTCGGGCATCCCGAGCCCAGCCGCACCCTGACCGGACTGGTCTCAGCCTTCCCGCACGACGTCCTTCGGGTCCTTGTCCGGCCGCCATCCCCGCCATGATGGTTGCCGCAACCGTCCGCCGCGCGTCCACTCCGCGAACTCCACCTCGGCCACCAGGGTGGGTGTCACCCAGTGCACACCGCGGGCATCGGCCTTCGGGATGTCGCCGAAGGGGTCGGTGTCGGCCTCCAAGTTCCCCAGTCGCTTGGCGATATCGTCGAGGTCGGCGTCACCGAACCCGGTGCCGACCTTGCCGACGTAGGTGAGCTTCTCGGCGTCCGGGATGTTTGCGTGCGGGATGCCGGCGTCCGGGATGCCGAGGAGCAGTGATCCGATCCCGTTGGCACGGCGCCCTTCTCCCGGTTTCCAACCGCCGACCACCACCTCCTGGGTGCTGTGGTGCTTCACCTTGATCCAGGCGGTGGAGCGCTTGCCGGAGGAGTAGATGGACTCCCTGTCCTTCGCCACGATCCCCTCGAGGCCCGCTTGCCGGCTGGTCGCCATGGCCTTCCCGATCGGCCCGCTGACGACATCGGGAACCTGCAGCACGCCGTGATGCGGATCGGTGACGACGTGCTCGAGCGCCGCGCGGCGCACCTCGTACTCCTCGCCGGTGATGTCGTGTCCGTCGAGTTCGAGAATGTCGAACGCGTAGTACCGAACGGGCACTCGCGAGGCCAGGTGTGAGATCTCGGTCTCGTTCTGCAGGTTCATCCGCTGCTGGAGCAGTCCGAAGTCCGGATGCCCGTCATTCAGCGCCACGATCTCGCCGTCCAGCACACCGGGGGATCGCACACCATCGACGATCGCCGTCAGCTCAGGATATTGTGCGGTCACGTCGTGGCCGTTACGGGTCATGAGCCGGACGGCGCCGTCCTGCACAGAGACGAGGGCGCGGATGCCGTCCCACTTGTTCTCGAAGACCCAGCGCTCGTCGTCGCGCTCGAGCTGGGACTGGGTGCCGAGCGTGGCCAGCATGGGGGAGTAGTCCCTGCGACGGGACTCGAGGGTCATCCGATGGATCAGCCAGTTCTTCGCGTCGGCCTCGCTGGAACTGCTCGAACTCCCGCTCGTCGAATGGCCCCCGCGCATGGAGTCGCCCCCGCCCACCGAGTTGCCGGTGCGGATCAGCGCCACCTTCGCCGGTTGCCCACCGAGCCCGCCGTCTCGCGACGGATGCAGCGTGACGATGACCTCCTCACCCTCGCGCCACTTCTCCAGGTCGTAGACCCCTGAGTCCCAGATGTCCACGTGACCCGCACCGTATTCCCCGCGCGGAATATCTCCCTCGAACCCGCCGTAGTCCAGGGGATGGTCCTCGGTGTGCACGGCCAGGTGATTCTCCTTGGGGTCCGTTGGAATCCCTTTCGGCAGCGCCCAGCTGACCAGAACTCCGTCGCGTTCGAGCCTGAAGTCGTAGTGCAACCGTCTCGCCGCGTGCCTCTGGATGACGAACGAGCGGCCGTTGGTCGTCGTCGGTGTGCCTTTCGGCACGGGCTCCGGCGTCTTGGCGGCGTTCCGTTTGCCGCGATACACGGTGAGGCGGTCGGCCTCGCCCGGGGTGTGCGGCGTGGTCTCGACGAGCGGGTCGTCATTGGTCGCCATGCGCTTCAGCACCTCTTCGTACCCCAGCTGCGTCAGCTTCGACGAGGCGAGTTCGTGCCACGTCCGGGGAGCGGCGACCATCGGATGCGCCCTGCCGCGTAGCGAGTACGGGGCGATCGTCGTCTTGTTGGCGTTGTTCTGGCTCCAGTCGATGAACACCTTGCCTGCGCGATCCGCCCGCTTCATCGTGCTGATCACCTCGTCCTTGTGATCGGCCTCCAGCGCTCGGGCGAGCTCGTGCGCCACCTGAGAGACCTGGTCGGAGGTCTGCGCGCCGTCGAGCCGGGCATACAGATGGATGCCCTTGCTTCCGCTCGTCACAGGCACCGGCCCGAGCCCCATGCCGATGAGGATCTCCCTGATCCAGAACGCCGCCTCGGCGCACTCGGCGAGGCCGACGCCTTCGCCCGGATCGAGATCGAGCACGAGTCGGTCGGGATTGCGCCGCGCGCCGCTCGGTTCCGTCTGCCACTGCGGCACGTGGATCTCCAGCGCGGCGATCTGGCCGAGCCACGCCAGCACGGCCGCATCGTTCACCAGCGGGTAGACGTTCGGATGGTCCTTGTGTTCGATCGTCACGCGTGGCACCCAGTCGGGTGTGCCCTCGTCGAGGTTCTTCTGAAAGAACGGCGCTTCGGGATGCCCCGCTGTGCCCACCCCGTTCGGCCACCGTTTACGGGTCGCCGGTCGACCCTGCGCATGTTCGATCAAGTGCGGCGCGATCTGTGCGTAGTACGCGATCACCTCGCCCTTTGTCGTCCCGGTCTCCGGATAGAGCACTTTGTCGAGGTTGGTCAGCTTGAGCCGCCGCCCATCGATCTGGACGATCTGCGAGTCGCTCGCCCGTGTGCTCGCCGTCCGCTTGGTGGCCATGCACCGACGGTACGCCGCCGCCTCGTCACCCGGCCCCTTGCCCTTCCGGTCGTTCAGGCTGTGCAATAGACGGTATGCGAGCCATCGGAAAGCGGGTGATCGCCTTCGGCCTGGTGAATGTGCCGGTCAAGATCTACAGCGCGACGGAAGACCACGACGTGTCGCTGCACCAGGTGCACGACCAGGACGGCGGTCGCATCCGTTACAAGCGCACGTGCGAGATCGACGGCAAGGTCATTCCCTACGAGCACATCGCGAAGGCGTACGAATCGGGCGATCAGACGGTCATCCTCACCGACGACGACCTCTCTTCGTTGCCGGAGGAGCGCAGCAACGAGATCGAGGTGGTCGAGTTCGTACCCGACGATCAAGTGGATCCTCTGATGTTCGAGCGCAGCTACTATCTCGAGCCCGACTCCAAGTCTGCGAAGGCGTACGTGCTGTTGCGCGAGACGCTTGAAGCAACGAACCGAACCGCGATCGTCCAGTTCGCACTGCGGCAGAAGACACGTCTCGGTGCACTTCGCGTGCGCGACGGAGTACTCGTGCTGCAGGGATTGCTCTGGGCCGACGAGGTGCGCAAGCCGGAGTTTCCGAGCCTGTCCGAGAACCTGCGCATCACGGACAAGGAGCTCGACATGTCGGCCAAGCTCGTGGCCAGCTATGAAAGCGACTTCTCGCCGGAGAAGTTCGAGGACGACTACCAGATCCAACTGAGGAAGCTCATCGACGCCAAGCTGGAGCAGGGCGAGACGATCGACACCGAGGCCACGTTCGGCGAGCAGGGCGACGGGGAGAAGGGCGAGGTGCTCGACCTTATGGAGGCCCTACGACGCAGTGTCGAGAAGAACCGGGGCTCCAAGAAGAGTGGCACGTCCGGTGCAGATCCCGACGAGAGCAGCCGACGTACGCGCAAGAAGGCCGGCTGACGCGGGCACGCCGTTCGCGCCGGCCGAGTGGAGCGAATCGTCTGCCCAGTCCCGACTACCCGGTTGAAGCATCCCGAACAGTACGACGAACGGCGCAATCAGTGACGTCGTGACAGTCCTGGCCGAGGTCGCCGGTCGGCGCATCGCACGACCGGCGCGTGCGCATCCATGCTGCGATGATGGGCGGATGGGATATCTCATCTACGGCTCCGGTGCCGAGTACGAGATCGACGACCGCACTCTGGCCCATCTCAAGATCGCGATCATCGTCAAGTTGCGGCTTCAGGAGAGCTTTCTGATCAACTGGACCGTTCCGGCCGAAGAAGGATCCGGACGCGTCAGCCTCTGGGTATCCCCGGCGATCCCGTTGCAGTTCCGATTCTCGGGGTCTCGCCCGCCCGAGCTCAACCGGGTATGGCTCGAGGCCATGGCGCTGTCGTCGCACGGCACCCGCGGCATGGTCGTCTTGCCCGAGGCGGAGGCCGAGGCGTTCGTGGCCTCGGCACCGAGCGCCGGTTAGTTGTCCACGTCGCAGGCCGGAGACGATGCCCGGGTGCCGCTGCAACGCCGTCCGCACGGTAGCGGCGACGCGTGGGTCGAGGGTCCGGACGGTCGCAGGTTCTGGGGAACGTTCGGTGCGGCCGGGCTGCTGTTGGCCAGGCGCGACGACGGCGTTCTGCTCCAGCACCGGGCGGAGTGGAGCCACTTCGGTGGTACCTGGGGTCTGCCGGGAGGCGCACGCCATCGCGGCGAGAGCGCAAGGGACGGTGCTGTCAGGGAGGCGGTGGAAGAGGCCGGTGTTCCCGCTCAGCTCGTTCGCTCGAAATTCCTGTCGCTGCTCGACCTCGGCTGGTGGTCGTACTCCACGGTCGTCGCGGGAACCGACGCGCCGTTCGCACCCGTGATCGGGGATGCCGAGAGCATCGAGGTGCGCTGGGTTCCGGTTGCAGAGGTTGCCGAGCTTCCGCTCCACCCAGGGTTCGCCGAGCGTTGGCCATCGCTGCGCAAGGATCTGTTCCGCGATCCCGTCGTCTTCGTCGACGCGGCGAACGTCGTCGGCTCACGTCCGGATGGCTGGTGGCGGGATCGACCGGGCGCCGCGTCCCGACTCGTCGAGCACCTCGTCACGCTCGCAGAAGCAGGGTGGCCCGCGGAAGCGCTCGGCCTACCGCACCAGACGTGGTGGCCGCGCGTCGTCGTGGTGCTGGAAGGCGAGGCGAAGCGCATGCCCGACCCGGCGCATCCGTCCGCACCCGACATCGTGCGTGCCGGCGCGGACGGTGACGCGGCCATCGTCGCGCACGTGCAGTCGCGTCCCGATCCCGCAGAGTCGATCGTCGTCACGGCGGATCGCGGTCTCATCGACCGTATTCGCGCGCTGGGCGCCAGTGCCGCCTCGCCCGCTGCGCTCTGGCGCGCCATCGACGCGATCGCTGGTTGAGCCCGTCGACGCGTCCGCTGGTTGAGTCCGTCGGCGCGTCCGCGGTTGAGTCTGTCGGCGCGTCCGCGGGTTGAGCGTGCCGACGGGCCCGCTGGTCGAGCTCTTCCCGCTGGTTGAGCTCTTTCCGCTGGTTGAGCCTGTCGAAACCCGCACCGCTCGACAGACGTCGTTGGCCCGATGGCCGATCAGGCGGTGGACAGCTCTTGCGTCAGCGACGCCTTCCACTTCACGACCGAGCGCACGGTCGGGCTGGCGTCCTCCGCCAGCCGCGCCATGACATCCTCCGGCACGAAGTAGTTCGCGGCGACCCAGCCGCGCACCAGCTCGGAGCGGTCGCCGGCGAGGTCGCGCAGCACATCGCACGGCGTCGCCTCGTTCCGCGCAACGCACGCGCGCACACCCTCTGCCGGATCGCGCGCCAACGCCTCGAACAGGTCGGCAGGAGTGTTGTAGCTGCTGGCGACGCTTTCCCTGATCTTCGGGTTGGCGTTGGTGGCCAGAAGGCGCAGCCGTCTGATCTTGCTCTCGGTGACCGGCGGCGCGGGATGCAGTGCAGCCACCTCTTCCGACGTCAACATCGCGGGCGCTGCGCGCCGCATCGCCTCACGCTGAGCAGGAGTGTTGAACCGGATGCACGACATGGCTCCAGGCTAACGAGCACCGCGTGCGTGCGTCACTCCGAGCTTCGGCGCGTGCGGGAACCACGGCACGATCGGCGACGTCTCGGCCTGATACTCGGCGTACTCCGCATAGCGGCTGCGCGAGATCGACTCGGTGAAGATGGTGGAGCCGATGAAGAGCACCGTGAGGAGCACGGCGCCGAGCACCGTCCACTGCAGCACGGATCCGGCCGCGATCGCACCGAAGAAGAAGAAGACCCACCACTGGCCCTGTTCGAAGAAGAAGTTGGGGTGACGCGAGAAGCGGAACATACCCGACCGCAGGAACCGCGGGTGCGGTTCGCGGCCGGCGGCGGCTTCCGCAGCCTTCCAGCGGTGGAAGTCCCACTGCTGCTGGTCGGCGATGGTCTCGCCGAACAGGAAAGCGACGAAGACGGCGACGGCGACGACATCCAGCAGCGTGAACGGAGTCTGGTGCTGATACGCGGTCCACGCCGGGAGCGTGAACAGGAAGATCAGCACGTTCTGGAAGATCACGATGAACAAGAGGTTGAACAGGAACCACTTCCAGCCTGCGATCCGCGATCGCAGGAACGCCCAGCGGTAGTCCTCGCCCCCTGCCGCGTACCCGCCCTTCCTCGCGAAGTTGAAGGTGAGCCTGGCACCCCAGAGCGTGACGAGAGCGGCCATCACGTCCAGCCGTGGGTCGGTGAGGCCCGCCGCGATCGCATACACCCACACGTAGACGACCGGAACGATCGACCAGATGCGGTCCACCCACGAGTACTCCTTCGTGAGCAGGGAGAGCACCCACGTCACCACGCAGATGGCCGCGAGAATCCAGAGGCAGACGATCACTGGGGGCATGTACCGAATTCTATGAGCGCGGTGGAGCCTGGAGTGAGGGGCAGGCGGGCTTTCGCCGCTCAGAGACTCAATCGGGCCGGCCGCGCGAGCAAGCTCGCGCACCCGACCCTCAATCGCCTCTATCGTGGCGTTGCCGCTCAGAGACTCAATCGGGTCGGCCGCGCGAGCTTGCTCGCGCGCCCGACCCTCAATCGCCTCTAAGATTGCGAGGCGTGGAACAGGCATCAGGCGCGGTCTCGTCTCGGGTGCTCACCGTCCCCAATCTGCTGAGCTTCTTCCGGCTCGCGCTCGTACCGATCTTCCTCTGGTTCGTGATCGCCGGATGGGATGCCTGGGCGCTCCCGGTGCTCATCGTCGCGAGCGTCACGGACTTCTTCGACGGCTTCCTCGCCCGACGTCTGCACCAGGTGTCGCGGCTCGGTCAGCTGCTGGACCCCGCCGCCGACCGGCTCTACATCTTCGCGGCCCTCATCGGCCTGGCCTGGCGCGAGCTGCTGCCATGGTGGCTGGTGGCAGCCATCATCGCCCGCGACGTGATGCTGCTGGTGCTCGGCATCGTGTTGGCGAATCATGGCCACGGTCCGCTTCCGGTTCATCACCTCGGCAAGATCGCCACGTTCGCACTGCTGGTCGCCCTGCCTGTGCTCATGCTCGGCGAGGCGTTCCCTGTGATCTCGTGGGCCTCGCAGCCGGTCGGCTGGGCCATCGCGATCTGGGGTGCGTTCCTCTACTGGTGGGCGGGCATCCTCTACATCCGGGAAACCCGCCGTGTGGTTCATGACTCGGCTGTCGGCGGGGGCGCGGCATCCGATACGCTTTGAAGAAGAGGAGGTCGACGGTGGCTGAGCAGAACAACCCGAACCGCGAAGCGCATTCCTCGGGGGAAGACACGACCGCCGGTTTCGGTGAGGATTTCGCCGCGGCGATGAACGCGCAGGCGGCGGGTGTGACTCCTGAGGAGCGTGAGGCGATCAGCGCCCTGCCCAGCGGGTCGGCCCTGTTGATCGTGCGGCGGGGGCCGAACGCGGGCGCGCGTTTCCTGCTCGATGCGGATCTGACGACGGCAGGCAGGCACCCGGATGCCGACATCTTCCTCGACGACGTCACCGTGTCTCGCCGGCACGCCGAGTTCATCCGTCACGGCACCGCTTTCGAGGTGAAGGACCTCGGTTCGTTGAACGGCACATACTTCGACGGCGTTCGGGTCGAGAGCGCCATCCTGACCGACGGAGCAGAGGTGCAGGTCGGCAAGTTCCGGCTCACCTTCTACGCAGCCCGCCCCGATCTGGACGCGTCGGCGTCGGCCTGATGGTGCGCGAGTCGCAGGCGAGCGGTTCCGGCCTCGCCCGTCGGCCCGCATTGCTGAGCATCGGTCAGGTGCTGGCGCAGCTGACGCCGGAGTTCCCCGATCTCGCTCCGTCGAAGCTGCGTTTCCTCGAGGAACAGGGGCTTGTCACTCCGGCGCGCACGGCGTCCGGCTACCGCAAGTTCGACGCGCACGATGTGGAGCGGCTGCGCACGATTCTCACGCTGCAGCGCGATCACTATCTTCCGCTGAAGGTCATCCGTTCCTATCTCGCCGATCAGGATGCCGGCCGCACGCCGATCCTTCCCGGCATCGGTCCCACACGACCCACGATGCTCTCCACCGGCAGGCGATTCAGCCGCGACGAGTTGCTGAACGAAACCGGAGCGTCGCAAGCTCTCCTGCAGGAGGCGATCGCAGCGTCGCTGATCGTGCCGACCGACGTGTACGGCGACGACCAGCTGACGGTGCTCTCTGCGCTCGTCGAGTTGCACCGCGCCGGGATCGAGCCGCGCCACCTTCGCGGATTGCGGGCATCGGCCGAGCGCGATGTCGGACTCATCGAGACCGCGCTCGCGCCCGTGCTGCTGCGCCGTGACGCCAGCGCACGGTCCAGGGCGGGAGAGCTCGGGCGGGAGCTCGCCGACGATCTCGAGACGGTGCGATCGAGCATCGTGCGCGCGGCGATCGCGCGCCTGGCGCCATGACTGCGAGGGCTGCCACGACACGCCGCACGGTTCGCGCGGATGTCATTGATCGCCTCACCGGGCACGGTTACCGTGGTAGGTACGCCGCGCGTGAGCGGGGTACCTGGGGTGAGAGGGAACGCGCATGACCGAAGTCCGTCGGAATGACGACGCTCGCTACGACCTCGGGTTCCTCTTCACCGATGGCCTGCCGGAGATGGATGACGTCTCGGGCTACCGCGGCGCCATCGCCGCAAGAGCCGCGGGAATCAGCTACCGCCAGCTGGACTACTGGGCGCGCACCGGGCTCGTCGAGCCCACGGTGCGCGGTGCGGCGGGCAGCGGATCGCAGCGTCTGTACGGCTTCCGCGACATCCTGGTGCTGAAGCTCGTGAAGCGACTGCTCGACACCGGCATCTCTCTGCAGCAGATCCGCACAGCCGTCGAGCAGCTCCGTAAGGAGGGCGTGAACGACCTGGCTCAGACCACGCTCATGAGCGACGGCGCCAGCGTCTACCTGTGCACGTCCGACGACGAGGTCATCGACCTCGTCGGGCGGGGCCAGGGCGTGTTCGGCATCGCGGTCGGCAAGGTGCTGCGCGAGGTGGAGACGAGTCTCGTCGAGCTGGATGTGCAGACATCCGACCCCATGGACGAACTCGCAGCCCGTCGCGCCGTGAAGAAGATCAGCTAGTCGGTTGTGTTCGCGGCTTCGCCGCTCGACAACTTCCATCGGCTCGGCCATGCGAGCAAGCCCGCATGGCTCTCGCCTTCCCTGCTGCTACCCCGCACGCCGCTGAGGCGGCGCGCGGGTCCCCTCGCGGCGGGGGCCCAGTCAGACCCTATGAGGGTGGGGTTTGAGTTGGGGCTTGATGGCCCAGGGCCTCACGGTGCAGATTCGT
>NZ_BAAHAW010000040.1:0-56468 GCF_054777235.1 Humibacter antri
CCTGATCAGATAGGCATTCTCCGTTTAACTCGCCGACCTCAACTCACCACCCATCGGTGGATCCGGGCTGAGGCACCCGCCGGTCCGGCAGGCATTCCGCATCGGTTATACGCCGCGACGTAGTGTCGAGAGTATGACCACACTGTTGCGGCCGGAGCCCATCATCGTTCCGAACGCGGCCGCGACAGGGTTCTCCGTCCAGTCCAGTACCCGCCCTGCCGTGACGAACGCCCGCCCGCCACGCGCGGGCGCGGTGTACGCATTCGGTCGATTCGTGATCGGACCGCTCGCCCGGCTGCTGTATCGCCCGCGCGTGATCGGCAGGCGCAACGTGCCCAAGACGGGCGCCGTCATCCTCGCCAGCAACCACCTTTCGTTCATCGACAGCGTCGTGATCCCGGTCGTGGCGCCCCGGCGCATTCAATTCCTGGCGAAGTCGCACTACTTCGAGGGCCATGGCCTGCGGGGCTGGGTCAATCGCACCTTCTTCACGGCGATCGGCGCCGTGGGAGTACGGCGCGGAGCCGGGCGAGACGCGCAGGACGCGCTGGAGATCAGCAAAGGCATCCTGGAATCGGGCAACGCGTTCGCCCTCTACCCCGAGGGCACTCGTTCTCGGGATGGACGCCTCTACCGCGGTCGCACCGGCGTCGCCTGGCTGGCGCTGACGACCGGCGCTCCCGTCGTTCCGGTCGGGCTCGTCGGCACCGAGCGCCTGCAGCCGGTCGGCTCGAAGATGCCGGCATTCGCGAGGGTCACCGTCGCGTTCGGCACACCGATCGACGTCTCGACATTCGGTCCGGCATCCAGCGGAAAGGCCAGGCGCCAGGCGACGGATGCCATCATGGCCGAGATCCAGCGCCTCAGCGGCCAGACCGAGGCCGGTGTCTACAACGAGGCACCGGCTGAGGAAGCGATCACTGCCGGTTGAGCTCGGGGAGGCTCTGATCTCGCTTCGGAGCTGGTCTACTTCGGCTGGTTAGCTTCGAAGCTGGTCCCCTTCGGAACTGGTTTGCTTCGGATGTACCGCTGGCCGCTGGATGATGGCGCTCCTCGTCATCGTTCGGCCGCGCGGTGGTCCACCCCGTTCGACTCGCTCGACCGGCGGCGAGAACTCATCCAGCCGTCGTGCTCGGTTCGTGATGGACCGGAAAGTTGACGGATGCCGCGATGAAGCACAACCTGGACGCCTCCGCATGGAGGCTCTGCGCCAGTTCGACCTGCTCGGCGTCGGTGACGGTCACCGACGGTCGAAGGGTCATAGAGGTGAAGTGTCCGGCGCCGTCCGGGGTCGTCGTCATAGCGCCGGTGGGCGAATCGGTGTATGCGGTCACCACCACACCGTTGCGCTGGGCGACGTGCAGGAAGCTGAGCATGTGGCACTGCGCCAGAGCTGCCACCAGCAGCTCCTCCGGGTTCCATCGCTCCGCATCGCCGAAGAAGGTGCGGTCGCTGGAGCCCTCGATCGGCGGATTGCCTTCGGCGAGCACAATGTGGTCGCGGCCATAGTCTCGGTAGCCGCTCGTGCCGCTGCCGCGATTGCCGGTCCATTCCAGGGTCAGCGCATAGTGGTGGTCGACGTTCATGTGCTGTCCTTACTCACGTCCGTGCTTTCGGGGGGGTGCGTGCTGCCGGGCCCTTTCGACACCACTCTGCCGCATTCGCGCCGGATGCGATCGCGATCGCGCACGCTTCGGTCGCACAGTCCGCCGTCGGGCGGGCGAGGATCGCACGGATCGACCGCCGCACCGCAAACATCCGTCGTCGGGGCCTCGTTAGACTCGAAACACCATGAGCGATTCGTTGCGTGCCCCGCGTGTACTCGGTGGCACCTTCGAAGCGTCGGCGGCCGTCGAACTCGCCGTGACCGACCGCAGCGGGTTCCTGGAGAACCGCCATGTCGGCTCGGCCGTAGTGCTCTCCCCCGACGGAGAGCGGATGATCGCACTCGGCTCCCCCGACTCCCTGATCCTTCCGCGCTCCACCATGAAGCCGTTCCAGGCGGTGGCCTCCATCGGTGCGGGCGCTCGCCTCGACGGCGTGCAGACCGCACTGGCCACGGCGAGCCACGCAGGAACGGCTGATCATCTCGAGGTGGTGCTGGGCATCCTCGCCGGGGCGGGGCTCGACGAGGCGGCTCTGCGCTGCCCGCCCGCGCTGCCCGCCGACCGGGTTTCGCGCGAAGAGGTGCTGCGCGGCGGCGGAGCTCCCGCTCCCCTGTACATGGAGTGCTCC
This sequence comes from Humibacter antri, assembly GCF_054777235.1. Lineage (NCBI taxonomy): Bacteria > Bacillati > Actinomycetota > Actinomycetes > Micrococcales > Microbacteriaceae > Humibacter > Humibacter antri. The sequence continues at coordinate 2,236 of NZ_BAAHAW010000040.1, forward strand.
GGCAAGCACGCCGCCATGCTCGCCGCGTGTGCCGCCAGCGGCTGGACCACCGCCGACTACACAGACCAACGGCATCCGTTGCAGCAGCACGTGAAAGACGTCGTCGAGCGGCTCACCGGCGAGAAGATCGCCCACACCGCTGTCGACGGATGCGGTGCACCGGTCTTCGCCGTGACACTCGCCGGACTCGCCCGCGGGGTTCAGCGTCTGGCGACCGCGTCGGAGCGGTCGCCGTTCGCGCTGTTCCGGAACGCCGCGTGGGTGCACAGGAGCGCTCGCGAGCATCCGTGGGCGATCTCCGGACACGGCAGGCCGGACACCGTGCTGATGGAGACGCTCGGTTGCTATGCCAAGGCCGGCGCCGACGGGGTGATGACGATCGCTGCATCTGACGGCACCACTGTCGCGGTGAAGGTGCTCGACGGCAGCGTTCCGGCGGCGCGCGCGGCCGCCGTGGGACTCCTCGTGAAAGCGGCGGCCGTCGATGCATCGGCGGCGAGCGCGGCTCTCGACGGGCCGGACACCACCATCTTCGGGGGCGGCGCCCCGGTCGGGCGGCTTTCTCCGGTGGTCTGAATCGTGCGGACGGCACGGTCGCGAACGGCTTCGGCCTGTGGCGGGCGAGCGCAAAGACTTCGCGGTCGAGGGAGACCGCGAGCGGACCGATGCGGTCTGTGAAGCAAGAGACAAGGAAGACGATGAGAATCTCCATTCCCCGCGAGATCAAGAACAACGAGTACCGGGTGGCCATCACTCCGGCCGGCGTGCACGACCTCGTCGCGAACGGACACGAGGTGCACGTGGAGTCGGGGGCGGGTGACGGTTCGTCGATTCCCGACTCGGCGTACTCCGACGCCGGCGCGATCATGGAGCCGGATGCCGCAAGCACATGGGCGAGCGCCGAATTGCTCCTGAAGGTGAAGGAGCCCATCGAGAGCGAGTTCGGCTACTTCCGCAAGGGGCTCGTGCTGTTCGCCTATCTCCACCTGGCCGCCGAGCCCGAGCTCACGCAGGCACTCACGGATTCGGGCGTGATCGCGATCGCCTACGAGACAGTGCAGCGCCCCGATCGTTCGCTTCCGCTGCTCGCCCCGATGAGTGAGGTCGCGGGCAGGCTGGCGCCCATCGTCGGCGCGAACGCACTGCTGAAGCCGCACGGCGGGTCGGGGCTCCTCGTTCCAGGAGTGCCCGGCACGTACCCGGCCAAGGTCGTCGTCATCGGCGGCGGTGTCGCGGGCACGAACGCGGCTTCCGTCGCCGTCGGCCTCGGCGCTGACGTGACCGTGCTGGACACCAACGTGGGCAGACTGCGCGAGCTCGACGCGCACTACGCAGGCCGCATCAAGACGATCGCCTCCACCGCTTTCGAGGTGGAGCGTGCGGTGCTGGAGGCGGACCTCGTCATCGGCTCCGTGCTGGTGCCCGGCGCGAAGGCGCCCAAGCTGGTGCGCAACGACGTGGTGGCGAGGATGCGGGCCGGCAGTGTGCTCGTGGACATCGCGGTGGATCAGGGCGGCTGCTTCGAAGACTCGCATCCCACCACGCACGACGCCCCGACGTTCCGCGTGCACGACACCGTGTTCTACTGCGTCGCCAACATGCCGGGAGCCGTGCCGCACACCTCGACGCACGCGCTCACCAATGCGACGCTGCCGTACCTGCGGGCGATCGCGAACAACGGCTGGCAGGCGGCGCTGAAGGCAGACCACTCGCTCGCACTCGGACTGAACGTGGCAGCCGGGGCGGTCACCAACGCCGGCGTCGCCCAGGCGAACGGTGTGCCTGCGGTCACGATGCAGGAGGTGCTCGGCTGAGGTCGCCGCGAGCGGACCTCACGACGGCATCCTCGCCCTGGTGAAGTCGGTCGCCGAGTCGCACACCAGCAAGCGGCCGGGCAGCGCGGCCGGAGGAAGAACGCGGGTGTGCAGGACCGCGCGCATCTGGGCGAGGGTGCAGCCCTCGAACACGACGGATGCCGTCGGTCGCAGGCGGCCCAGCAGCGACCAACCGGATTGCCAGGCATCCGGATCGCCGACGATCGCGGTCGGCCGAGCACCCACCGTCACCCTCAGATCACCCGTCGGCGTGCTCTGCACATCATGGCCGGGAAACGACACGCTTCCCACACGAGCCGCGCCGCCAGGATCGGTGAGGTCGATGACGTCGAGTCCGGGGACGGCATGCTGCAGCCTGCGTGCCGTCGAACCCGGTGCGCGTGTCACGACCACGGTGATGGACCCGGCCGGGAAGTCCAGCACGGGCGGAGCCGTCTGCGCAGCGGTGCCTTCCAGGTCGTCGAGGTCGTGCTCGTGCACAAGCGCCACCTGAACGGCCTTGTCCCGCCAGACACCACGCCCGGGCGGAGCCGAGGGGTCGAAGAGCTCGGCCGGCGCACCGGCGAGCACGTGCTCCTGCCTGTCAGCCTGGCGAAGCAGCAGTCGTTCTCCGAACCGGCTGTGCACGCTGCGCAGACCGCTCGGAAGCCCGGCAGCCGTGCAGACGACACCGATGCCGGCGCGCGGCCCGTCGATCAGAAGCGAGCGGATGCACTCGGTCGCCGCGTCGCGGTGCTCGTCGTCGAACCGCTCGAGCAGAGCATCCACGTCATCCAGCAGCACCAGCGAGACACCGGGCGCAGGTGGTTCGTTCCCTCTTCCGGCGTGCAGGAGGGCCTCGGCACGCCCGAGAGCATCCCATGCCCGCTCGACGTCCTGCGGGACGACGATGACCGAGCCCGTCCACTGCGCGCGAACGGCGTGCAGCGTCGTGGACTTTCCGCATCCGCGGACGCCGAGCACGAGCAGATGAGCGTTCTCGGGCCGATAGATGATGCCTTCCTGGAGCTGCCGGTCCGGGTCGTCTCCTGCCCCGATCACCACAGAGCCCAGCGGCGGTGCCCCGAACGCGCTCAGCGGGATGCGGGGTGGCAGCGCCGGCAGCCACGGTGCGATCGGCCTGGTGGCGCCGGAATGCGACCGCGCTATGGCCTCCACGTCACCGGGCTCGGTCGTGGCCGCTTGTGCCGTGAGGAGCTCGCCGTCGCGGGAGACCACGAGACGGCCGGGCTGCCCGTGCGGAAGCTGGGCGGCCGCATCCGTTCCGAGCAGTGCCGCACTGTCGGCGCCGGAGGCGAGTCGTAACGAGACGCGGAGTGCGCAGTTGGCGATGAGCGCATCGCTGAGCACGCCGGTCGCCCGCTGAGTGCCGAGGATGAGATGCACCCCGAGAGCTCTGCCACGCGCAGCCAGGTCGGAGAAGAGTCCGCCGAGCTCGGGGAATGCGGTGAGCATCGCGGCGGCCTCGTCCACGACGATGACGAGGCGGGACAGCCCCTCGCCGGCGTCGGCGATGTCGGACACGCCCAGTCGCGCCAGCTCGGACTCCCTTCTGCGCAGCTCGGCGCGCAGGCTCTTCAACGCTCTCTCCGCTTCCCCGTGCGCGAGATCCGTGACGACTCCGACGGTGTGGGGCAGCGCGGTGAGCCGCTGGAACGCCGTGCCACCCTTGAAGTCGACGAGTAAGAACCCCACCCGTTGCGGCGGCGTGAGACTCGCCATCGCCAGCACCCAGGTGATCAGCAGCTCACTCTTGCCGCTTCCCGTGGTTCCCGTGACGATGGCGTGCGGACCGGAGGCCACCAGGTCGAGCACGAGCGGGCCGGAGGGCGAGATCCCCACCACTGCAGCCAACTCGGTGAGCTCGGTACCCGTCGGCGCGGTACCCGTCGATGCGAGGCTCGTGGCCTCCTCGCGGGCGGGGCGGGCGTGAGCGAGGTCGGCGAAACGCACCGCGGCCGGCAACGGCGTGCCGAGATCGACGCCGCGGGTCAGCGCCGACAGCGCAAGGTCTCGTCCGAATCCCGCCGCTTCTTGAGCCGTTACGAACTCACCCCGCAGCCCTCCGACCGTGTCCGGCGGAGAGAGCACGGTGAGAGTGCCGTCCGCTTCGACGGCGAGGACCATTCGGCATCCTGCCGGGAGTTCGTCCACGCGCTCGGCGACCGAGAGCACAGTGGTCGGCGGGGTGCTCACCCCTGGCTGCACGAGCCCGCGTGCCGCACCCGCCGGCGTTCTCGTTCCTGGGGGTCGTCGTGGCTGCGAGCCGACCTGCACTGTGTGCTCACCCTCGTCTGCGGCATCGTCGACGATGCGCAGGCGCAACGGTTCGCCGTGCGGATGAGCGCCGTGCGGGTAGTCGTCCAGCCAGTCGTACGCCTCCCCCGGCGGGGCCGTCATCGCGAGTGCGCCGGGAGGATGCGCATGCGCCAGTTGTACGACGAGCCCCCGCAAGACCGCCCGCGCGACGGTTCGTACGCCGATCACTCCGATTCCGCCTGCCGGATCGGCGACGACCGGCGCCCCTTCGACGAACCGGGCTCCGGCGAGCAGCTCACGGTCGTCACGGGAGCTCGTCGCACCTGAGAGGGGAACCGTGCTCGGCACTGCGCCAGTACCGATTCGCACCGGCGCGAACCGCTCGCCAGACTCGGCCCAGCGACGCGGCCGCAGTGCGGCGTCCGTGAGCAGCGCGGCCGCGCTAGGGTGCCTGGCCTGCAGTGCTCTTCTCTCCCTATCGTGCGCGGCCGCGACCTCGGCGACGAACCGGTCGACATCGGCGGCGTAGGCACGGGCATCCGCTCGTCGTCGTCTGCGCGCGGAGAGACGGCCATCGATCGCGCTCGCCACCGCGATGACCGGGCTGAGCGCAGCGAATGCGAGCATGTACGGCGAACGCACGATCGCGAACAGCACGGCGGCGCCGGCGAGCGGGGCGAGCACCGCAAGGAGTGGGAACGATGCTTTCGGGGGAGCGGCAGGATGGCTGGGCAGCGTGAGTTGTTCGCCGATGGTCGGGTCGGGGACTGGCATGTGTCCAGTGCAGCCGATCGAGCGGACCCGGGAACGGCCCGACCGGGCATCCGTGCACGGATGCCTTCGGGCACCCCCTGGGGACGGACGGAGCGAACCGACGCTCAGCGCACGTCGAACCAATGGTCACCGAGCTCCACCCGTCCACCGCGCGGAACGCGATAGCGGCGCCCCGGCTCGCAGCGATGCGGACCACCGGCGGGCGGGATGATGACGGTGCCGTTGGCGGAGTACCGGTCGCAGACCCAGAGATCGCCGCTTTCCACGCCGAATTCCAGGTGCGTCTTCGACACCGAACGCTCATGGTCGGCTATCGACACGAGTTGGTCGAACCGCTCCCCTGGCTGCGCGAACGGGCGGCGACCGAGCAGACCGGCGCCCACGACCACGACCCGCTCGCCCGTCGAGAACGAGAGCACGTACGGTACGGGCGGGATCGGCCTTGTCGGGATGTCGGACTCGGGTGCCGCCGGAGGCTCGGGCGCTCGCGGAGACTCGGGAACCGGCGGAGACTCGGGAACCGGTGGAGACTCGGGAACCGGTGGAAGCCCGACACTCGGCGGGGACTCGGGAGCCGCAGCACGATCCGTGGTCTCGGCCGGCGTCGCCGAGCGCATCGACGCTCGGTATTCCGGCGGAAGAATCGTGGTGTCGCCGGGCCGGGGATCGACCATGCGGTTGCGCGGAACGATGGCGGTGGCCACTGCCCGCCCGCAGTTGCCACAGAACATCGCCCCTTCCGGCAGCGCAGCACCGCATGACCCACAGTTCACGGCCCCCTCCTCCCCGACGCGTCCTCACCGACATGCCCCCGGCAGGACACCCTCAGCGTTGCTTGCTTCTCTCGATCCCGCTCGAAGACTTGATGGGGCCGGCCGCGCAAGCAAGCTTGCGCGTCCAACCCTCAATCGCCTCAATCGCTGCCGCTCAAAGACTCAATCGGGCCAGCCACGCAAGCAAGCTTGCGCGTCCAACCCTCAATCGCCTCAATCGCTGCCGCTCAAAGACTCAATCGGGCCAGCCACGCAAGCAAGCTTGCGCGTCCAACCCTCAATCGCCTCTATCGCACCGCATTCTTTGCGCGGTTGTTTACACGGTAGCCGCCCAGTGAGCGAAGTGAGATCCGGGCGCGCAGCCTGCCCCATCTGGTGGTGCGCCCGTCCAGGTCGCGACGCAGCTCGTCGACCGCCCTCCAGACCTGATCGGCATCGTCGTCCGTCGGCTCGGCGCGACCGAACGCCGACCGGTCGGCGACCGCCGCGAGCAGCACGGGTCGCGGACCGCCGACGGCCCGCGCGACTTCCGTGCGGGTCGCCGCGCCGGGAGTCAGATAACCGTGGTCGACCGCATTGTCGGCGAACTCCCGCCACGCACCCGAGATGCGTCCGCGCGGAAGCACGCGTGCGGACCGCCGCATCCGGTTGCGACGCCACTTCGCGGCGATCACCGCGAGGAACGGGGACGCGACCAGTGCGGCGATCAGTGCGATCCACCCGAGCACACTGAGAACGGCGAGCAGGATGCTCAGCCAGGCGGGCATCCGATTGTCGTGCTCCTGGGCGACGTGCGATTGCGGTGGAGGGCTCTGCTCGTGGGCGACATTGTCCTTGGGCGGCTCCACGATCGACTGCGGGCGTGAGATCTGCTTCGGCTCGTCGGGCTTCTTCTGCGGAATCGGCCGCACCTGCGGGTTGGGGTCGACGTCGACCCAGCCGTCCTGTGCGGTCTGCACCTGGATCCAGGCCGTCACGTCCGCCCCCGTGATCGTCACGCTGTCGCCGTTCGCCTTCTGCGGCACCGAGAACCCGAGCGCGACCCGGGCGGGGAACCCGATCCGCCTCGCCATCAGCGCGGCCGTGACGGCGTACTGCTCCTGGTCGCCCACCATCGGCTGTGCCGTGAGCAGCGCGTCGATGCGATCGGCACCGTGGCCCGAGAGGCTCTTCACCTCGTTGCCGATGCCATGGCTGATGTATCCGGTATCGGCGAGCTGTTTCAACGCGGCCGCCAGCTTCGCGCCCGGGCTGGCCGCGTCGCCCTCGTACCGGTGCAGCGTGTCATCCAGCCGGCCGGGCACGACGTCGAGTGCCGGCAGCACTGCAGCGCCCGGACGGGCCTTGGTCAGTTGCGCGATCGTCTTCGTGGGCGTGACGTCGGCCGTGATGCGATACGAGTCACCACCGGTCAGCTTCGCGACCTCTGCCATGGTCGCGGTCGTGGCGTTGTAATAGAAGCCATCGCGAAGTGCGTCGGGGCTGTTCCCGCCGAACGAGATGTTCTGCAGATCGCCGAAGGTGGGCAGCCACGGGCCGGCGAGGCCGTCGATCGTGACGTCGACCTCCTGACGGTGCCGGTCCGTGCGAGCGGATGTCGCAGGCAGCGTCAGCGTGTCGGGAATCCTCGCGAACGCACCCGAGTCCCCCGGCTGCGTGCCCACCGCGTAGACGATGCCGTCATAGGTGTCCATGGTGGCGATGCGCAGCCTGTGCAGATCCCCGATGCCATCGACCGTGAACAGCGCTTTGCCGGATTCGTCAGGCTCCAGGTACGAACGAAAACCAGACAACGGACTCGGATAGTCTCGCGGATCGAACGGCGGGGTCGTCGCGGTGCGGGCAACCGTTCGGGCCGCCACGGGAGGAATGCCCGACGAGACGCCGGCAGCAGCCATCAGGGCGAGCACGACGGCGAGCAGTGCGATGCCGGCGGACCGTGCGCCGGCGAGCGAACGCTCGCTTCGGCGCACGCCGTCGGCGTGCTCGCTGGCCAAAGAGACCAGGCGGGAGATGCGGCGGCGGCGGCGCATCCAGATCAACCAGCCGACGCTCAACGCCGCCACCCCGATGGTCGGCGGAAGCGGGATCGCCGTCGTGTCGGAACCGAGCACGATCGCCAGGGTGAAGACGACGAGCGGCGGAACGAGCGCGAGCTCGGGCATCCGAGAGCGGAAGGCGACAGTGACCGACACGACCGCACCGGCGAATGCGAGAACGTAGGCGGGCACGAGCAGTGCGAGGTACGAACCGACCGGCACCGGGATCGTCACGAGCTGCTTCCAGCTGAACGCCAGCGCCGTGACCAGGTCGAGGAGACCCTGCGGGGTGGGGATCACACGCCAGAGCGTCTCCCCCGGCACTGCTAGCGGCACGCCCAGCACGAGGAACGCCCCCAACGCCACGAGCGTGGTCACCACGGTGGACCAGCGCAGGATCGCTCCGCACGTCGCCACGGCCGTTGCCGCGACGATCGCACAGAGCGCCATCACCACGAAGTCCGTGTTCTGGTACACCGGCCAGAACGCGGCGACGCATGCGCCCATCAGCACCAGCAGGTACGCCGTGCCGATCGCACGCTGGATCAGGTCTCTGCGCCTCATGCGGCCCTCGAACGCGCCAGGCTGGAGCGCAGGTCGTCGAGGTAGCCGATGGTGAGGATGCTGAGTTCGCCCACCCGGCGCAGCCCAGGCGCCTCCTCGGGAAGGCACCGAACGGCGACGACCTCGGTGCCGGCCCGGAACATCGTGCCTGCGTGCCGCAACTGGGCAGTCGTGACGGCGGATCCGCAGACCAGGAATGCGATCGAGACGTCGGGTGTGGTGTCCGCCGCGACGCGCGCGACGTCGGTGATGCGCAGCGCCGAGGTGAACCGCTCGACGCGGCACAGGGCATCGAGAAGACGGGTCGGCGTGACGCTGTCGAGCTTGCGCACGTCATAGACCGGCGTCTTGGCGAAGTCCGGTGTTCGCTCGCTCACCACGAACGACACCGACCGGTCGTCGCGCACGGCACGAACGCCGAGCGATGCAGCGGCGCTCACGGCGAGCTCGAACTCCTCGGCGTTCGCGAAGTCGCCCTCCGCCAACGACAGCGCCAGGAGCAGGTTGCTGCGCCGGGTCTGCTCGTACTGTCGCACCATGAAGTCGCCGGTCTTCGCCGTGCTTCGCCAGTGGATGTGGCGTCGCTCATCGCCCTGCGTGTACTCGCGCAGCGCGTGAAACGACATGTCGCTGGTCGTGAGGTCGCGCGTGGAGTTCCCCTCGAGGTCGCGCACGAGTCCCGTGCTCATGCTCGGGACGGCGACGGTAAGCGGATGCACGAACAGCTCGGCGGTCTGCTGCCAGTCCGTCTCGCGTCTCAGCAGCCCGACCGGGTCGGCGCGCACGGAGCGCACGGGACCGATCGTCACCACACCACGACGCGGTGTCGGAACCAGGAAGAGGTCGCGGAATTCCGCGCCGGGACGAAGGCCGGGCACGGCGAACTCGGCGACGCCCTCCCCGACAGGAACCTCGATGCGGGCGGCCAGAAGACCACGTCTTGTCGTGTTCGAGACCACCACGTCGACGGGCGCAGGCGTGCCGACGACCACCCGGGGCGCCGGCAGCTGCAGTTCGGCACGATAGGCGACCGAGCCGAGCAGGTACAGCACTGCGACGAGGAACAGCGCGACGCCGATCCAGGCGAAGAGTACGGCCTCCGACCATCCGGCGACGTAGCCGGCGATGAACGCGGCGATCGTCACGATGCCCACGCACACTCCACTGAAGGTCGTCACCTCGCTCATCCGAACCCACGCGCGTGCGCAACCGCTCGCAAACGTGCGCCAGAGCCGAACGGCCGTGACGATGGCATCCGCGAGCCTGCCTTCGCGCGCGCCGACGAGCCGGGTTCGCGCATTGTCGAGCCCGGTGTCGCCGCCGGAGTGGTCGAAGCTCACACGGCCGTCCCGTCAAGAGGGGGCGGAGTCTCGAGAACGACGCCCGCCACGATGCTCTGCGGCGTGACCCCGTCGAACTCGGCCTCCGGGTCGAGCACGATCCGATGCGAGAGCACGGGCTCGGCCAGAGTCTTCACGTCGTCGGGCACGACGTAGGAGCGACCCATCGCTGCGGCGTACGTCTTCGCGGTGCGGATGAGCGCGAGCCCGCCGCGCACGCTGACGCCGAGACGCACCTGGGCGGCGTTGCGCGTGGCATCCACGAGCTTCGACACGTAGTCGTTGATGGCCGGATCGACGTGAACGGCTCGCGCGAGCTTCGACATGGTCGTCACCATCTCGCCCATCACCACGGTGGGAAGAACCGTGTCGTGGGCCGGGTGGTCCGCCCCCTCCAGAATGCGCACCATCGACGCGTGATCGGGATAGCCGATGGATGCCTTCATGATGAAACGATCGAGCTGTGCCTCAGGCAGACGGTACGTCCCGGCCTGCTCGACGGGGTTCTGGGTGGCGATGACCATGAACGGAGGGGCGAGGCGGTGCGTGACGCCGTCGACGCTGACCTGCCGCTCCTCCATCACCTCCAGAAGAGCGGACTGGGTCTTCGGGCTCGCCCGGTTGATCTCATCGGCGAGCACGACGCTCGCGAACACCGGTCCGGGGTGGAACTCGAAATCGCCGGCCCGCTGGTCGTATACCCCGACACCGGTGATGTCGCCGGGCAGCAGGTCGGGCGTGAACTGGATGCGACTGCTCGTTCCCGAGATCGTCTCGGCGAGCGCCCGCGCCAGCGACGTCTTGCCGGTGCCCGGCACGTCTTCCAGCAGCAGGTGCCCCCTCGCTGAGCAGCGCAGTCACGGCCAGCCGGATGACGTGGGTCTTTCCCAGCAGCACCCGTTCGATATTGGAGACGATGGCGTCGACGGTGCTCTGGAACCAGGCCGCCTGGTCGTCGGTGAGCGGATTGAGCGGCTTGGTCGCGGTCGTCGGCGCGTCCGTCATGATGCGGGTGCTCTCCTCGTTGTCGTGGATGGTCATTGTGCTGGGTAATCCTGCTCGTACGGAACAAGCTTTCCGTTGGCGTAGACGCGCACGGACAGTGTCGGGTTGGCGGCGACGGACGTGCAGGAGTTCGCCGACGGCGGTACAGGGATGCCGTCGCAAAGGATGGCGACGGAGCCGTACGGCGGTGCCGTCGGCGCACCGGTCCAGCTGAACGTGCGCGTGGCGGACGCGTACGCGTAGCCGGCCAGAGTGGCGTCGACCGCCATGCCTGCACCGACGGCGGACGACCATCCGCTGGTCAGCACCGCCCCGTTCGGGTACGACACCACGACCTGAACTGTCACGTTCATGGCCACCCCGTACTGGGCGGGCTGGATGAGGCTGCCGGGGCTCAGCACCTGATAGCTGCTGCCGCCGTCGAGGCGCACCCGGTACGACACGGTTGCACCGCCGGATGCCTGGGGCGTCGGCGAGGCGCCATTGAAGGTGGGCCAGAAGTGGCCGGACTGGCCCTTTGCGGGGTCGGCGGCCGACACCGAGACACTCGTCGGGGTCTGCGGCGGTGCCGGCGGTGTGGCGGAGACGGCCGGCGACGTCGTGGACCCGACACCGTTCGTCGCGGTCACCGTCACAGTGCTGGTCTGGCCGGTGGGCAGCCTGCAGTCGACCGAGGTCGGGCCGACCGGCGTGACGGTCGGGCACGATACCGAGTACCCCGTGATCGACGAGCCGTTGGCATCGACGATCCCCTGCCAGCTGACCGTGACCGTGCCGTTGGCGTCGTTCTGGGCGGTGACACCCGGAGATCCGGTCCAGATCGGCGCTCCGGCCGGCACCACGGTGACCGGACCGGCCGTGTTCCAGATCGGCTGCGCCCCGTAGAAGTCGTTCATCGACGACACCGTGACCTGCACCTGCTGACCGTTCGTCAGCCCGCTGACCCGCAATGAGGTCGTTCCCGCCGGGACGGTTCGCACGATGGTCCCGACGCTCACGCGGTACGCAGTGACCGCACTCGCTCCCCCGCCGGGCGGCGGCGCGTTCCACGAGACGAGCGCAGAGCCGTCACCGGGCGTCGCCGTCAGCCCGGTCGGCGCAGCGGGCACCACGTTCGACCAGACGAGGTCGGGGTAGGCGACGGCATCCGACGTGCCCATCGCGTTCGTCGCGGTCACCTGCACCTGTACGGCGTTCTGCGGCCCGTTCCCGGGAGTCTGCACCGTGCAGGTGGTGGCATTGCAGTTGGTCGACCCGACGACGCCACCGCCTTCGACGAGCGCGACCGTGTAGCCGGTGATGGGCGCGTTGTTGGCGGCGCCGGCGTCCCACGCGACGGTGATCTGCTGGTCGCCGACTCCGATGATGCGCATGTTCGACACCGGATCCGGGCGGTCCTGAACCGAGATCGTGACCGTGCCCCAGGTGTATCTGGCGGGGTCTCGCGTGGCATCAGCGACCTCGTACTGCAGTGTGGTGTCCACCGGCTGGGCGTTGGAGGCGACCGACACCGTGAGCCGAGCCCTGTCCGCGCTCGGAGTCACCTGAACACCCTGTGGCAGGGTGCCGTCGGATGCCCCGCGCACGGCGACGACGGTCAGCGGCGTGGAGGGGAACGGGTTGGTCGCCTGGTCGTTGGCGAGCACGTCGACGCTCGTCGTCGTGCCACGTCTGACGGTCACCTGGTCGGGCTGCGGAACGGCGAGCGGCCTCGTCGACGGCACCACGGTGATGTCGATCCGCCCGGCCCGGCCGTCGTTCACCGCGTCGCGCACGCCGACGATGATGCTCAGCTGCGTGCCCTTCGGCGTCGTATCGGAGACCCGCACGGTCAGCTGCTGACCCTGCAACGAGACGGATGCCCCGTCTGGCTTGGGATCCACGACGCGATACTGCAGCTCCGCCTGGTCCTTCGCGTACGGGTACCTGGTGAGCTTGGTCAGATCGAGCGTCTTCTGCTGGCCGGGCTCGAACTCCACCTGCGCCCCGGTGAACGTCGGCGGCTGGTTGTTGCGTGCCGTGACCGTGATCGGCAGCGTGAGCGTGGCGATGTGACCCTTCGGATCGCTCGCCGACGACCCGTCGGTCACCTCGAACGAGATGGAGGCAGGCCCGAAGTACCTGGCGGCACTGGTGAAGACCAGTGTGTGGTTGTCGCGCACCAGGTTGTCTGAATCAGCGTGCGTCGCGTGCACGTGCGAGGCATCCGTGATCCTGATGTGCTTGCCGCCTGCGGCGACCACATAGTCGTTCAGATCGATGACGAGCGCCTTCTCGCTCGGCACCGTCAGTTTGGGCGCTCCCGACTTCAGCTGCGGAAGCGCGTCCTCGTACCCGGGTACCCGGATGAAACCGTACGACGCCACTCTCGCATCGTCGGGATGCGCGACCTTGAACGGAATGATCTGCGACTTCGCCTGGATGCGCACCCGCACGTGACCACCCGGGGTCACCTGCGCGGAGTCGCCGAAGCCGGGCACGATGGACAGCTTCAGGCTGGAGACCGGCCCGTCGGCGAAGAACACGTTCGCGAGCGGGTTCACGGTGATCTGCGAGCGTCCGAGGATGTCGCTGAGCCCGACCACGGTGTCCTGTACGACGGGACGCGCCAGAGGAGCGTCTTTGCTCACGACGACCGTGAGGAAGTTGGAACTGGATCCGCCGGTGTCGTTCTGCACCATGTAGATGAATCCGTATCGCCCTTCCTTCTGCGGGGCGCGAACCTTCACGATCTTGCCGGAGATCTCGGCCTTGGCGATCCCGCTCGACGTGCGCTGCACGGAGACGATGTGCAGCGGGCTGCCGTCAGGATCGGAGTCGTTCGCGAGCACCTGCACCGAGACGGTGCGCCCCGGCCGAACGGTCACCTGATCCTCTACGGCGACCGGATTCCTGGCCGCGCCGTCCTGCGGGGCGATGCCCACCCGCACCGTGCCGTCGGCGTGCGCGCCCAGGGCATCCACGAGCGTGTAGTCGAACGTGTCGGTGCCGGCCGCATAGTCGCCTGCCTGGTAGTCGATCCAGTCAGGGCCGACCGCCGTCACCGATCCCTTCTGAGGATTCGTCGAGGCTCCGACGAGCTTGACCGAGTCGCCGTCGGGGTCCACGCCGTTCAACGGGATCGGGATGCGCACCGTGTTGCCCGCCAACACGCGGGCCGTCACGGTCTGCGGGATCGGCGGACGATTCGACTGCAGGTCGATCTCGCGCACGGCGATGCTGACCTGGGCCGTCGCCCATTGGCCGTCCGCGTCGTCGACACGGTACACGGCGGTGTAATTGCCCGGCTTGTCCGGAGCCAGGTACCGCAACTCGTTGCCCGAGGCGAAGAGCAGCCCGGCTCCCTTCGGCAGCGGTGTGGGCAGCACGGGGTCGAGCGTGAGGTCGTCGCCGTCGGCCTGCGAGTCGTTGTCGAGCACCGGGATGTCGATGGCGTCGCCCACTCGCACCGCCACGGTGTCGGGGTTGGCCACCGGTGGCTGCCGCACGGCGGGCCGCGGTATCTCGATGACGCGCACCGTGCCCTGAGCCTGCGCCGTTCCGTTGCTCACCGTGTAGTCGAACGCGACAGGGCCCTCCAGCGGGCGGGTCAGCGTGACCCGGAGGATGCGCTGCTCGAGCACTTCGACGCGAACTCCCTGCGCGGTGGCCGGCGACTGGGCACCCGTGATCAGGAGAACGCCGCCTGCCGGGTCGAAGTCGGTTGCGAGCACATCCACCTCCTGCGAGCTCTGCTGCTCGATGAAGGCGGTGTGCGGAACGGTGACCGGGGTGTCGCCCGCGTCTTGCGGCATGGTGACCACCACACGCACCTCGCCCGTGGCGGTCGTGGAGCCATCGGTCACCGTGTACTCGACGTAGTGGCTGCCTGCTGAGTCGGAGGTGAACCCGAACGTGCCCGCATCGAAGTTCGGGCTCAGCGTCACATCGGGCTTGTCGGGTACGGATGCCAGCCGCACCGGCCCCACACCGCCGCGAACGTGGGCGAGCGGCGAGATCGTGATCTCGTCTCCGGCCACGGCGGTCGCGATGAACGGCTCCGCGATGATCGGAACATCGGTCGGCGGTCGCACCGTCACCGTGAGAGAGCCGTGCGCTTCGGCTCGGCCGTCCGACATGGTGAGCGCGACGGATTGCACGCTGCCGCCCTTTCCCGCATCAGTGAACGTGACGGTGCCCTGTGGCGTGAATGTCACGGTGTTCGGCGAGGCGGTGGAGGCGGATGTGAGGTAGAACGGGTCGCCGTCCGGGTCGTACCAGTCGCCGAGCACCTGGGTCGAGACCCTTCCCCCGGCGGCGACTGTCGCTTTCGTGGCGCGCACCTGCACGGGCGGCGAGTTCTCGTTCGGCAGCCGCACCGTCACGGTCACATGGGCGTTCGCCTGGCCACCGCGGCCGTCGCTGATGGTGTAGTCGAAGTCGACCTGCCCGTGAGCGTCGGCGGGGAGTGTGATCTGCAGTTCCTGGTCGTTGCTCGTACGCTGCACCACCGCTGTCGTCCTGGGAAGCGGACTGACGGAGTCGATGGCGAGCACGGCGCAATTCGGGTCGTAGTCGTTGAGGAGCACCGGCAGGATGGTCGTCGTACCGGGCCGTGCGCCGAAATGGTCGTCCACCGCGACCGGCGGAGCCTGCACCTTGTCGCAGGTCGGCGGCTTGTCTTCCGTGTTCTCTTCGGTCTGGTGCGTCTGATCGTTCTGCTTGGCGAAGTCCGCCCAATTGTCGATGACGCTGTTGCCGTGCTGAACCGACCACGAGGTTCCGTGCACCGTGTCGTTGAGCACGACGGTGTCGCCGTTCACCCTGAAGGCGAGTTCGGCGCCAGGGCGCACCTGGGCGAGGCTGCCGGAGCGTCCGGCTTCGCCGCCGGTGCAGGAGCGCCACGTCTGGCCGGTGTCCCAGGCAGCGTAGAGGCATCCGTTCACCCACACGGGCGCGGCGGCCGTGCCGAATCCGCCCTGTGCAGCACGACGCACTTCGCCGCTGCCGGGCACCAGATAGACGCCGGAGTCCGAGGCGATCGTGACGTCGACATCCGCATCCGATGCCTGCGCAAGCACCCCCTGGTCGCCCACCACTGCCGGCAGTGTTCTCGAGCCGTCCGCCGTGCGCAGAACACGCGCCGAATCGTCGTACAGCGCCCAGCCCCCTCCCACCGACGTGAGCTGTACGTCGGCTGCGGACTGGTGCTTCGTGAGCGGGCCGATACGCCACGTCTGGACGACGCTGTCGCCGGTCGCCGCGTCGATCCGGTAGACGGTTCCGGCCTGTTGCGAGTAGGCGAAAAGCGTGCCATCGGGTGTGAGCGACGTGATGACCCGGCTGCCGAGGTCGAGCGTCGGAGTGGATGCCGACGTGTAGGACTGCAGATCGGTCAAAGGCACCAGCCAGATGCGCCCCGTCGCCAGCGACTGGATGACGGCGCGCGAGCCAGCGATGCCGACCTGGGCATCCTTGGGGGGAAGCGCGACGGCCTTGCCCGCCGTGACGGTCGCCGGGTCCACCTTCGAGACCGTGTTCGTGCTGCGGTCGACGAGCAGCACCGACGTGCCGCGCTGCGCGACGTCGACCGACTCGTCGCTCGCCGTGACCGCCGAGTTCAACGCGTTCACCTGCGTGTTCGCGCGCCCGAGCAGCTGCTTGGAGGTGTTCGTGACCCATACGGCAGCGTCGCCGAGCACCATCCGCTGCTGCACGAACCCGCCGGAGACGATGGCGATGGTCGCCACGAGGGAGATCACGACGACGCCGACGGCGACCGTCAGCGCGGTCGCCCGGCGACGCGCGGCGAAAGCGAGAAGTCGGCGGCCCAAGAGGTGCGCCGTGGTGCGGTGCTCGCCTGCGAGCCTGCCGGTCATGGGGAGCCCAACGGGTCGACGCACTTGGCCGCACTGGTGTCACCCGTTCGGCCCGAGCGGTTCACGGTCACGGTGAGGCACACCCGCCGGCCGGTGGAGTCGACGGTGAAGGTGGTGCTGCGCTGCAGGCTCGAAGACGCCCCATCAACGCTCACCTGATATTCGTCTCCGGGCGCGAGACCCGGATCCTGCCAGCTGAACTCGACGGACCCGCCCACCACTTTGCCGTCGATGTTGCGCACGACGGGGATGTCACTGGGCGTCGCGGTGCGCACGAGAACGAACGAGAGCGTGCCGATGAAGGCGCCGCCGAGCACGATGCACGCGACGATCAACCACCTCGCTCCCGCGCCCATGCGCGTCGGGCGCGCGGTCGAAGCGCTGGTCTCACGCGCCCCGCTGCGCTCGCCGGTGTGCGGATCGCCCTCACGACGTCGCCTGCGACGTTGCTCCGGCGACACCGATGCAACGCCCTTCACCCTGGTTCGGTCGTCATCGTCCATGACCGCGGCTGCGACCCATTCGTCTGTGGCGACGTCGGCGGGCGTCGGCGAATACCCGAGCTCCGCCTCGACGGACTGCAGATCGCGGATGAACTCGAGAACGCTGTGCTGACGCGACGCGGGCCGTTTCGACATCGAACGGCGCAGCACCGCCTCCAGCCGTTCCGGAACGTCTCTGCGCCCGATCGGCTCCGGCTTGGCTCGCTGGATGCGCGAGACCAGCTGAGCCGATGAGTTGTCGGTTCCAGGCACCTCGAACGGCGACCGTCCGGCGATGAGCGAGTAGACCGTGGCGCCCAGCGCCCAGACCTCGCTGGCGACCGTGCCCGTGGTCTCGTCGGTCAGCACCTCGGGAGCGGACCAGGGCACGGAGAGTCCGACGGCATCCGTCAGCTCGGCGTCCCCGATCGTCGCCGCGATGCCGAAGTCGGACAGCACCGGATGCCCGTACGCCGTCGTGAGGATGTTCGACGGCTTCACGTCACGGTGCAGCACACCGGCACGATGCGCGGTCTCGACCGCACCGGCGATCTTGATGCCGATGGCGAGCGCCTCCGGCACGCCGAGGGGGTCGGCTCGGTAGCGCCGGCCCAGCACGGGAGAGCACAGCTCCATGACGAGGTAAGGACGACCGTCGGATGCCACGCTCGCCTGATACACGGTCAGCACCGCCGGGTGCGCGCTCAGCTGGGCCATGAGGTTGGCCTCCGCCTGGAACATGGCACGCACGCTGGGCGTGACCACCTCGGCAAGCAGCACCTTCACTGCCACCTGCCTGCGCGGCATGTTCTGCTCGTAGAGGAAGACGTCGGCGAAGCCGCCGGATCCGAGCGCACGAACGTACGAGAAACCCGGCAGGTTGGGCGGGGCGGAGGGCAGCCTGGTGGCCATGCGCGCCTCCCGTCGTCTCGGTCGTCATCGTCCCCGGCCGGGGAAACGTGCACCATTGTAGGCGGCCCACGACGGCCTCGGCCGAGCACTCGACGGACGTCTCGTTCTTACTTCGTATCGCCCCGCTCAGCGTCGTCTTGCGCTGCGTCTGGGGGACGGGAGTGGCGCGTCGGGTGTGCCGAGCACGTCGACCACGACGACGGTGACGTTGTCGCGACCGCCGTTGCCGAGGGCGGCGTCCATCAGCTGCCCTGCCGCGTCGAGGGGGCTGGTGCCCACCGTGAGGAAGTGCCGGATGCCGTGCTCGGTCAGTTCTTTGGTAAGGCCGTCGGAGCAGGCGAGCAGCCTCGTTCCGGCCGCCACCGGAACAAGGCTGAAGTCGGGAACCGGGTCCTCGTTGAACCCGACCGCCCGGGTGATCACGTTCGAGTGCGGGTGCACCTCCGCTTCCGACGGCGTGATCGCGCCTGCGTCGAGCAATTCCTGCACGATCGAGTGGTCGACGGTGAGCTGCCGGAGCTCGCCGTCCTCCAGCTCGTACACCCGGGAGTCGCCGATGTTGAAGACGAGCCAGCTGGGTTCGCCCTCGGCCAGGGTGAGTGCGAAGCCGGTGACCGTCGTTCCCGTGCCGAGTTCGGTCTGGCCCGCGCCCTTCTCCATGTCGGCGACCGCGGCCCGCAACGAGGAGTCGATGGCGCGCTCGTCTACATACGGCGCGGAGACCCGCTCAGACAGCCTGTTCACAACCGCCGCACTGGCCACGTCGCCCGCGCTGTGGCCGCCCATCCCGTCGGCCACGGCGAAGATCGGTGATTTGGCGATGAGGCTGTCCTCGTTCACCGCCCGTCGGTAGCCCTTGTCTGTCAGGGCCGCCCAGGTCAGCGTGATCCGCGCATCCTTGCCGGGAACGGAGATGTGGTGTCGCCTACTGCTGCGCCCGATCTGGGTCACGCGAGCATCCTCTCGGGTGGGTGTGCATGGCGATCGGGTCCGGGTCGCCGTTTCGGGCCATGCCCCACCTCGAACGCATCCCAGCGTTCGCGCGTCGACGAATCACGAGATCAAGCCTACGGGGGTGATGTCGATGATAGCCCCGTCGCCGATCTCGACCGCGGCGTGGCCGGGCACCGCGAACGATTCACCCGGACGCAGCCTACGGGCTCGTCGGCCGTCGACGCTCACGCGGGTGCCGTTCCTGGATTTCAGATCCGTCACGACCACGACGCTTCCGGCTCGTTCGATCCGCACATGCGAAGCAGAGATCTCCTGCCCTGGTGACAGCACGGTCACCAGCAGCGGATCGATGCCGGAACGACGGGTCGAAGCCGGCCGGCGGCCGAACACGATGGGGCGCTCGAGTGGAATCCCCTCCTGCCCGCGGATTCCCACCAGCACCTGCCCGCCCTCGCGGCCGCTCTCCGTCGGCGGCAGTCCCGTCGGCGGCGACACCGTCGACGGCAACCCTGTCAGCGGCAACCCTGTCGGCGGCAACCCCGTCGACGGGAGTGGTGTCGGAGGGGACCGGAAGAGGGAGGCGCGCTCCACGGTGCGCTCGTCCGGTTCGTTCCGCGCGTCGGGTGCGCCCAGCGAATCCGACCGGGTCCACCCCTCGGGCGCCTGCTCTCCCAGCGGCGAGGCACGATGAATCACGTCGCGCCGAGCAACGGTCTCCTCATCGAACCCGGGTGGCGCGGAGACCGGCGGTCGACGCACGGTGTCCTCGTCGAGCGCAGCAGGCGGCCTCGTGTAGCGCGCACAGTCACCCCCGCCATCCTCGTGCCCTTCGTCGACCGGCTGCTCCGGCGGAGCGGCCGACCACAGCACGGATCCCGCGTTGGCGGTTCCGAGCCCGATCGGCAACGCGCCTCGCGCCAGTCGCGCCACGCTGTCGAATCGTCGGGCCGGGCCGCCGAGCTCCACGGCGACGACGTCGCGAAACGTCGCGATGAGCCACGGCTGCATGCCCGACGACGAGAATCGCCGCGCACCGCCGATGGAATACACGTCGACCACCGCCCGGCCTCGGCCGACGGCGGTGACCTGCCAGCCGTCGACGCCGTCGCCGTCGAAATGCACGAGCGCGAACGAGTCGACACCGTTCTCGCCGACCGGGATGGCCGAGACCACTTGTTCCAACTCCGTCTCGACGGATCCAGCCAGTGCCGCGAGCGACGGGATGCCACGCTCGCCGGGCGCGGCCTCGATGAGAGCCACGAACGACTCGCCGACGACCACGATCCAGTCATCCTCTGGCGCACGAGGAGCCGTCGCGTGCACGAATCCACGATGCCGTCCGAACGACTGCCCCTGCGCCACGTGTGCCCTCCCCTGCCCGGTACGCTGCTTCGTCTCATTCTGGCGTCTCCGTGTCGGCGAATGCCCACTCCGGAAGCGCGCCGGAGTCGAGCATCTTCTCCACGAGGCGGGCGAACGGGTACCCCGGATCCGCTTCGAGGGCCGCGTGCACGTACTCGCCGGCGACCGACCCCCTGCCGAGCGCCCAGTTCAGCCAGGCGAGCGATGCGAGGCAAGCACCGCGCTCGGTCACCGGCAACCGAGCGGCGACCTGGCGGAGGAGTTCGATGCCGCCACGTGCTCCCGGCACACTCGGCCGCGGCATGTCGCCGAGTCCGACGAGCGCCCCCGCGATCTCCTCGTCCGCCGTGACGGCGCCGCTGCGGAAGCGCTCTTGGAAACGCAACGCGCGTCGACCGGTCGCCCGCCCCCACAACCAGGTGAAGAGCACGACATCCCTGCTCCAGGGTTCGCCGAGCACCCTGGCAGCGAGCGCGGCCGAGGCAGGGCCGATGGCGGACGCCGTCCACCCTGCGCTGAACTCGGCGAACCAGACCGGGTCGGGCATCCGCTTCTCGACCCGAAGCGCAGCGAGAGCGGACTCGGTGCGCTGCATCTCCCCGGGATCCACCACCGGCAGCGTCGCCTCGCGCGCAGGCGGATCGTGCACGGGCAGACAGTCCGGGTCGAGACGCCGCAGACGCCATACGGCGTCGAGTTCCTCCCTGTGACGTGCGGTCTCTCCGTCGTGACCCCAGCCGTCGGCCGCGACGAACAGAGCGTCGCGCACCGTCAGCCCGGCACAGAGGGCTGCGGAGCGTAGCTGCGCGAACAGTTCAGGGTGCGGTGTTCCCGCGGAGCACGAGTCGTCGGTGAAGACGATCGGCACGACGGCGTCCGCCCCGCGCACGCGGCTCGCCATTGCGACCACCGTGGTCGCGTACTCGACGAGCGCCCTCCGCTCCGGCGCATGCCCGCGTGCGGCAGACGCCGCCCCGGCAGGCAGATCCACCCGCAACGTTCCGCTGGTCGTCGAGCCGCGCATCGTGATCAGCACGAGGCTGCGTTCGGGTTCGAAGCCGACGAGCTCGGGAACATGGGAGAGAAGGCCAAGAGAATCGGCGACGACGATGCGTTCGGGCATGTCGACCAGCGTCGCGTGCGCTGGATGCCCGTGGCGGCGACCACGGGCATCCGTTCACTCGGGCGCTTTCCGGCTCCTTGTGGAGGGAAAGTGCGAACTCAGACCTCGTCGGTGACGGCTCCGGCGAACTGCGCGTTGTACAGCGAGTAGTAGGCGCCGCCGGATGCCAGCAATTGCGCATGCGTGCCCTGCTCGACGATCCGGCCGGCCTCCATCACGAGGATGAGGTCGGCATCGCGGATCGTGGAGAGCCGGTGCGCGATGACGAAACTCGTGCGGCCCTGCCGAAGTGCGCTCATGGCCTTCTGCACGAGAAGCTCGGTGCGCGTATCGACGGAGCTCGTCGCCTCGTCGAGTATGAGCACGCTCGGCCGTGCCAGGAACGCCCGCGCGATGGTCAGCAGCTGTTTCTCGCCGGCTGAGATGTTGTCGGCATCGTCGTTGAGGACGGTGTCGTAGCCGTCAGGCAGGGAGCGCACGAAACGGTCGACGTAACTGGCTCGCGCAGCCTCCACGATCTCTTCCTCGGTCGCATCCGGCCGACCATAGGCGATATTGTCGCGGATCGTCCCGGCGAACAGCCACGTGTCCTGCAAGACCATTCCGATGCGGCTGCGCAGCTGACGACGGGTGAGCGACGTGACATCCGTGCCGTCCAGCGTGATCCGTCCCGAGTCCACTTCGTAGAACCGCATGATGAGGTTCACCAGAGTGGTCTTGCCTGCACCGGTGGGGCCGACGATGGCAACGGTCTGCCCAGGCTCCGCCTCGAGGGACAGGTCGTCGATGAGGGGCTTGTCGTGGACGTACCGGAACGACACACCCTCGAATTCGAGGCGCCCCTTCGTCTCGTCCACGGCGGCGGGGGCATCCGGGTCCGGCGACTGTTCGTCGGCGTCGAGCAGCTCGAACACCCGCTCGGAGGAGGCAACGCCCGACTGCAGCAGATTGGCCATCGACCCGAGCTGCGCCAGCGGCTGCGTGAACTGGCGCGAGTACTGGATGAACGCCTGCACGTCGCCGATCTGAATGACGCCAGCCGCCACCTGCAGACCGCCGACCACGGCGATCCCCACGTACACGAGGTTTCCCACGAACTGCATCGACGGCATGATGATGCCCGACACGAACTGAGCCCCGAAGCTCGCCAGGTACAGCTCCTCGTTCTTCGCCTCGAACCGCTTGTTCACCTCGCGCTGGCGACCGAACACCTTCACGATGGCGTGACCGGTGTACGTCTCCTCGACCTGTGCGTTCAGCTCACCGGTGTGGCGCCACTGCGCGACGAACATCTTCTGCGAGCGCTTCGCGATCACCATCGTGATGAGCAGTGTGAGCGGGATCGAGACCAGTGCGATCGCGGCCAGCAGCGGCGAGATCACGAACATGATCACGAGCACGCCGACGACCGTGAGCACCGAGGTGACGACCTGGCTCATCGTCTGCTGCAGGCCCTGCTGCACGTTGTCGATGTCGTTGGTGACGCGGCTGAGCAGCTCACCGCGAGGCATCGAGTCGAAGTACTTCAGCGGCAACCGGTGGATCTTCTCCTCCACGTCCCTGCGCAGCCGATACACCGTGCGCATCGTGACGCCGTTCAGGATGTACGCCTGCAGCCAGCTGAACACTGACGCGAACACGTAGAGCGCGAGCACGATCATCAACACGTGCGACAGCGCGGTGAAGTCGATCCCCTGCCCCGGAGTCAGGTGCATGCCGCTAAGCATGTCCGCCAGCTGCCCCTGCCCGTTCCTGCGCATGCCCTCCAGCACCTGTGCCTGGCTCACGCCGGCCGGCAGGCTCTTGGAGACGAATCCGGCGACGATGATGTTCGTGCCCTCGCCGAGCAGCTTCGGGCCGAGCACGCTGAACGTCACGCTGGCCACCGCCAAGAGCACGACGACCACGATCCAGATCATCTCCGGCCGCAACCGTCCGAGCAGTCGCTTCGCGCTCGGGCCGAAGTTCAGCGCCTTCTCGGCGGGCATGCTCGCTCCGCCGAACGGCCCGCCGCCGCCCGGCCCCCTGCGCCTGGTGGGCCGGGGTGCGCGTTCGGAAGTCTTCGTCTCGCTCATGCCGCTTCCTCCGCCGTCAGCTGCGACGACACGATCTCCGAATACGTCTCGGATGTCTGCAGCAGTTGTTCGTGCGTTCCGGCTCCCACGATCCTTCCGTTCTCGAGCACCAGGATCTGGTCCGCATCGGTGATCGTCGAGACACGCTGGGCGACGATCACGAACGTGGCGCCTCTCTCCTTGTCGCGCAGGGCTCGCCTCAGACGGGCATCCGTTGCCAGGTCGAGTGCCGAGAACGAGTCGTCGAACACGTAGACCTCGGCTCGCTTGACGAGCGCCCTGGCGATAGCGAGCCGCTGCCGCTGCCCGCCGGAGACGTTCGTGCCGCCCTGCGCGATCTCGGCCTCGAGGCCGCCTTCCATCTCCTGCACGAAATCCTTCGCCTGGGCTATTTCCAGCGCGCGCCAGAGCTCGTCGTCGCCGGCATCAGGCTTTCCGTAGCGGAGGTTGGACGCGACGGTGCCCGAGAACAGGTACGGCTTCTGCGGCACGAGGCCGATGCGCGCCCACAGCACGTCGGGGTCGAGTTCGGCGACGTCGGCGCCGTCGATCAGCACGGAGCCGCTCGTGGCGTCGAAGAGCCGCGGCAGCAGGTTGATCAGCGTCGTCTTGCCGGAACCGGTCGAGCCGATGATGGCCACGGTCTGCCCGCGCTCGATGCGCACGTTGATGTCACTGAGCACCGGGTCCTCCGCGCCCGGGTAGGCGAAGCCCACCTCGAACAACTCGACAGTGCCCTGCTCGCGCAGCTGCGTGATCGGATGCTCCGATGCCTTCACGCTCGACTCGGTGTCCAGCACCTCGCCGATGCGCTCGGCGCACACGGCGGCACGGGGCACCATCACGAACATGAACGTCGCCATCATGACGCCCATCAGAATCTGCATCAGGTAGCTCAGGAACGCGGTCAGCGTGCCCACCTGAAGCGAACCGTCGTCGATGCGGAACGCGCCGAACCAGATCACGGCGACGCTGGAGAGGTTCAGCACGAGCATCACGGTCGGAAACATCAATGCCATCAGGCGGCCGGCCCTCAGCGCCGTCTCGGTGACCTCGTCGTTCGCGGTCTTGAAACGGTCGCGCTCGATGTCTTCGCGCACGAACGCCCGCACGACACGGATGCCCGACAGCTGTTCGCGCAGCACCCGGTTCACCTGATCGATGCGCTTCTGCATCCTGCGGAACTGCGGCACCATGCGCGAGATGATCAGCACAACGCAGACCAGCAGGATGGGCACGCTGACCGCGATGAGCCAGGACATCCCGAAGTCCTGCTGGATCGCCAGGACGATGCCTCCGATACAGAGGATCGGCGCCGAGACGAGCAGTGTGCACGTCATGAGCACGAGCATCTGCACCTGCTGCACGTCGTTCGTGTTGCGAGTGATCAGCGATGGTGCACCGAACTTCGTGACCTCGCGCTCCGAGAAGTCGCCGACGTGGGAGAAGAGTGCCCCGCGCAGATCCCGTCCGAGTCGCATGGACGCCTTGGCGGCGAAGTACACCGCCACGATGTTGCAGATCACCTGTCCCAGGGTGACGAGCAGCATGAACGCGCCGTTGGCCATGATGTAGCCGGTGTCACCCTTGAGGACACCTTTGTCGATGAGGTCGGCGTTGAGCGTCGGCAGGTAGAGCGACGCGAACGACGCCAGCAGCTGGAACACCACGACGGCAGCGAGGAGGGACCAATGCGGCCGCAGGTACCGCACGAGCAATCGCATCAACATGACGGGGTCCTTTCCAGTGTTTGTGCGGCTTCGATGCTCGCGGCGCGGTCGCCCCGAGCATCTTCGTGCGCCAGCGCACCTGCCTCCGCCAGTACGTGTGTCGCGCGCTTGCGAGCGGCATCCTCATCGCCGGCCGCCATGTCGCCGGCGATGCCGTAGACGACGAGCCGGGTCAGCGTGTCGTCGTCGAACGACGTCTCGACCGTGAATCCGGGGATCGACATCGCGAACGCGACGAGACGCAGGAACGGAGCGACATGCTCGGCGGGAACGTTCAGGCGATCGAGTTCGGGCTCGACGAGCCGTGCGACGATCGGCGCGTATTCCCACCTCTGACCGGGCTTCGGATGTTTGACGTGCGGCGGCTCCGATCCCGTGTAGCCGATCGCCGACATGATGCTGATCACTCCGTGGAATCGCTGCCGCAGCACGCCGAGGATGCGGGAGATCTTGACCTCCAGCGGCAGGTTCGGATCGATCTCGGCGAGACTCTCCCGCACCGGTGCGGGGTCGAGGTAGGCATCGGCCGCTTCACGAAGAAGCGTCTCCTTGTCGCCGAACACACGGAAGATGGTGCCCTCGGCGACACCCGCGGCCTCGGCGATCTGGCGCGAGGTCAGCGCCGCGCCGTGCTCGATCATGGCGGGGATCACCGCTGCGATGATCGCCGCCTTGCGCTCCTCCGGCGGCAGCGGACTGGCTCGGTTCGGGATCTTCGGCACTCGGCGATGCTAACTGAGTGCGCGCTCACTCCGCAACAGTTCGCAGGTCGCGGATCACTCCGGTGTCACTACCGAATACGCGCCATTCCGTCGGCGCCGGGCGACACCCGCCATTCCGTCGGCGCTGCACCCATCGGCACGGGCCACTGTCTGGCGGCGAATGCCGATCCCGTGCAGCACGAGCGGGCCGGCTCAGGATGCCGTCAGCACCGTGAACTCGCGGGAGTACGCGGGCGATCCCGCGCTCTCGCGCCAGGTGACGCGGATACGCGGCGGCGGCCCTCCGCGGGCCGCCAAGACGCGGAACTGCAGCACGTCGTCACGGTCGACCTCTCGCGGGATCACCTCGTCGGGCCGCACGAACTTCGGCGGAACCGTCACGTCGGACAACAGTGCGTCGCGTGCCTTCGCCAGGCCCGTGTTGCGCAGGGCCCAAGTCGAATTGCGTACGCGCTCCAGGCGCCACGACACCTGCACCACCCGCTCCGTCGATCCCCCGCCACCCGCAAGGTCGTGGTCTTCCGCACGCTGCACGGTCGCGCGGCCCGGTGCCTGTTCGTGAGAAGACGCGGCGGCGGGCTGAGCACCATCGACCCCGGTACCCGAATGGATGGTCGATTGGATGCGCGCCGCCTCCGCCTCGGCATGCTCCGCCTTGTCCGACGCCGCTTCCGCCTCCCGGCGGCTGGCCGCTGCGGCCGCCTGTGCCGAGGCCGCGGCCTGCGCGGCGCGACCCGCCTGTTGCGCCGCATTCGCCGCATCCTGCCGGCCCTGAGCCACTCTCGTCTCGAGCTGCTCGAGCCCGGCAACGGCGGCCTGGGCATTCGTCTCTGCGCGAGCGGCACCGGATGCGGCGGCCGCCGCTCGCTCCTCCGCCGTTCGCGCCCGCACCAGGGCGACCACCGCGAATGCGATCGCTACGAGCGCGACGACGAGAGAGATGACATCCAGGAGTACCACGGAGGAATTCTAGGTCTCCCCCTCCCCAGGCATCCGAATCGGCGATGCACCCACCTCGAGCCGTCACACTCACCGCTTGTCGGATGCCGTGCGTACCGTCGAGTCATGGACGCATACCTGCTTCGCATACCAAGCCCGATCGGCAGGCTCGAGCTCCTCTCGGACGGTTCCGCCATCACGTCGCTGACGATCGAATGCGACGGCATCCTGCCGCGTGACCATCTTCCCGACCGGGCGAACGACGTGCTCGAAACGGCGCGCGACCAGCTCGAGGAATACTTCGCCGACCGGCGCCGAGTCTTCGACATCCCACTGGCGCCGGAGGGCACGTCGTTCCAACGAGCCGTGTGGGCTCGGCTGCGCGATATCGGCTGGGGCGAGCACTCCACCTATGGCGAACTCGGCATGGCGGTGGGCAAGCCGACGGCCGGCCGCGCCGTCGGCGGGGCAATAGGCTCGAACCCCATACCTCTCTTCATCGGATGCCACCGCGTGCTCGGTGCAGACGGACGTGTCACCGGATACAGCGGTGGCCAGGGCATCCCGACGAAGCTCTGGCTCCTCGAACACGAAGGGATCATCCTCGCCGCATGAGCGACATGGAAGAAGCCGCGATCGGCGGTGCAGCGTCGGAACCGACCGAGACGACGAGGGGAACGGCACGGGTGCGGCGCGGAGACCTGCTCGTGGGCGACGACGACGTCACGCGGTGCGCGTGGGTGGGCGACGACCTCGAATATCAGCGCTACCACGACGAGGAGTGGGGCACGCCGTTACGCGACGACCGCGCCCTGTTCGAGAAGATCTGCCTGGAGGGATTCCAAGCCGGGCTCTCCTGGCGCACCATCCTGTTGCGCAGGCCCGCCTTCCGGGAGGCATTCCACGGGTTCGACGTGCAGCGGGTCGCCGCCATGACAGCGGGCGACGTCGAACGGCTGCTGCAGAACGCAGCGATAATCCGCCACCGCGGCAAGATCGAGGCGACCATCGAGAACGCCCGTGCGACAGCTGCTCTTCAGCAGCCGTTGAGCGAACTCATCTGGTCTTTCGCGCCGACGGGGTCTCGAGATCGGGTCCCCGAATCGATGAGCGCCGTCCCTGCGGTCACGCCGGAGTCCACTGAGCTGAGCCGGCGGCTGCGCGAGCTCGGGTTCCGGTTCGTCGGACCGACCACGATGTACGCGCTCATGCAGTCGGCCGGTCTCGTCGACGACCACTTGGCCGGATGCTGGCGAGCAGCCACCGCGGGGGCGGTGACGACGTAGCCGCACAGGGGTACAGGGCGCAGGAGTTGGCGTGCACAGGCGACGCCGTCGCGGCAGAGAGGCGAAGAGGTTGGCGACACGAGTCGCAGACAGCCGGCACGAGATGACCTGCATAGGCCGGGCCGGCGGAGATCCGATGGTCCTTACGGTGTGCCTCGTGGTGACCGGTATCGCACTTGCCCGACCGCAGGCGATCAGAAACCCGGTCATCGCACCGTGAACGACCACTCTGGCGCACGGAGGGGACGCGCGCCGACCTCATTCGCCGACCCGACGGTATTGCGTTCGCCCGCGTAATCAAGAGGCGGTGAGGCCGCTGCGAGCGCCCTGATTGTCACCTTGTCGTCCCAATGGGCGTCGCCGCAAGTGAACGTGCCGACCCCCGCTGGCACCTAGTCGATCCTAACTCAGTCGGCGACCAGCAGGACCTCACGATTGGCTGCGGATTCCATGCGGAACCCGGCCGAACGGGCCCACCCGACAAATCCGTGCACGGAGCGCACGCGCGGCCGATCGAGCGCGAAGGCGCGCACGAGCATCCCTTTCGCATGCTTGTTGAAGTGGTTCAACGCTCGACGCGCACCATCGGGTCCTTCTGTGACGATCCGCACGAAGGCCGTGTCGTCGCGGTCCCCCACCGGGCCGAGCGCTACGTATCCCTCCGAGCGCAGGTCGATGATCGGACCTCCGACTCGGGCGAGCGTTGCCGTGACCGAGGGCGCCCACAGGGCGCGAAGACGCATGCCCGGCAGTCGCGACGTAGCGGACATCCGATAGTCGGGGATGCGGTCGAGCGCTCCGATGGGGCCGAACACGGCAGAGTGAATGGCCACGGTGCGGCCGAGGTGACGGCGCGCCTCCTGCGGCATCTCAGCAGCATTCAGCGCGTCGTAGAGCACGCCGGTGTAGCGGTCGATCGCCGACAGTACGGGCGTCTCGAAAAGAGCCGCGTTCGTGTCGAGCTCGTCGACCAGCGTGCGAGGTATGCCGAGCGCCTTGGCAGCGTGCCCCCGATCGCCGCTCGAGGCGAGGTGCACGAGCGCCCTCGCGGTCTGCTCCCGTTCGCGGAGCAGCTCAGGGAACCGCAAGCCCGCCAGCTCGAGCCGAGACCTGCCTCGACCGCCGGCTCGCTTGGATTCGGACGGCGGCAGCAGGATCAGCACGAGGTGCGCGGCTGTATTGCAGGCACACGGAGTCCGTTCTCGGCACGAGAGCCATCGCCGCTTGCTGCGCGGAGGAGTCCCTCGCTCACGGCGCGAGGAAGCGGATGGCGGCCTCGACGTTCTGCCCGAGGGAGTTCACCGTGTCAAGCGTGATGCGCGGCAATTCGGCGCACTCGCCCTTCCACGGCTGATAGTCCTCGAGGCTCTGCTCGACGGCCCGCCACGACGGTTCCTCGAAGTGCGGCAGATTGCGCACCCGCTTCTCCAACCGTGTCCGGTGCAGGTCGGGATCGGAGCACTCCACCTCGATCACTCGCAGCCGCACATCGGCCCGCAGGGCGAGATCGCGCCACTGCAGTCGCGCCGGTTCAACGGCGTTCACGGCATCGACGATAACGCTGTGCCCCGACATCAGCACCTGCTCGGCAAGGGTCTCGGCAACGAGGTACGCGGCGAGCCCGGTCGGCTGGTCCGCGTCGATGCCGGCATGCAAGATGGCGGACTCGATCGGATCGACGGAGACGATGGTCGCGCTCAAGCGCGCACTGACCACCTCGGCGATCGTCGACTTGCCCGCGCCGGGCAGGCCGGCCATCACCACCAGCGCCGGAACCCGGATGTCCCCGAACTGTCGGTCGACCGTATCCGATGCCACTTCGGCCCCTCCCCGCCTTGCGTGTTACCCGATCCGGGTCACCGCATCCGTACTACCGGTCTGCGCCGTCCATCCGTGTCGCCTGATCCCCGACGCTCACCCCGGAACAGAACGCGCTGCCGCGATCTCCAGCTCAGACCAGTTCTGCCTTGCCTGCGAGCACCGTCAGCTCATTGTTCTCGAACGACACGAAGCCATCCGCCGCACTGGCGACGAGGCGCTCCCCACCGGGAAGTGTAATGCGAACCTCGCCCTCGGCGAGCGTTCCGAGCAGCGGCGTGTGGCCGGGGAGGATTCCCACCTCCCCGACCGTGGTTCGCGCGACGACCATCGATGCATCGCCCGACCAGATCTCCCGATCAGCCGAGACGACGCTGACCTTGATGATCGCCATGGTCAGCCGTTCTCCTTCTGGATCTTCGCCCACTTCTCCTCGACGTCGGAAATCGGTCCGACGTTGAAGAACGCCTGCTCGGCGACGTGGTCGAAGTCGCCGCGGCAGATCGCGTCGAACGACTCGATGGTCTCCTTCAGCGGTACCGTGGAACCCTCGACGCCGGTGAACTTCTTCGCCATGTAGGTATTCTGCGACAGGAACTGCTGGATGCGACGGGCACGCGAGACCGTGACCTTGTCTTCCTCGCTGAGCTCGTCGACACCGAGGATCGCGATGATCTCCTGCAGTTCCTTGTTCTTCTGCAGGATCTGCTTCACCGTCGTGGCGACACGGTAGTGGTCCTCGCCCAGGTAGCGCGGGTCGAGGATGCGACTCGTCGAGGTGAGCGGGTCGACCGCGGGGTACAGGCCCTGTGACGCGATCTCGCGGGAGAGCTCCGTGGTGGCATCCAAGTGCGCGAACGTGGTGGCCGGGGCCGGGTCGGTGTAGTCGTCGGCCGGCACGTAGATCGCCTGCAACGAGGTGATGGAGTGGCCGCGCGTGGAGGTGATGCGCTCCTGCAGAACGCCCATCTCGTCGGCCAGGTTCGGCTGGTAGCCCACCGCGGACGGCATGCGCCCGAGCAGCGTCGACACCTCTGAGCCGGCCTGCGTGAAGCGGAAGATGTTGTCGATGAAGAGAAGCACGTCCTGCCTCTGCACATCACGGAAGTACTCCGCCATCGTCAGCGCGGAGAGCGCGACACGAAGACGCGTCCCCGGCGGCTCGTCCATCTGCCCGAAGACCAGCGCGGTCTTGTCGAAGACGCCGGCCTCCTCCATCTCGTGAATGAGGTCGTTGCCCTCACGAGTGCGCTCGCCGACACCGGCGAACACGGAGACACCACCGTGGTCCTGTGCCACGCGCTGGATCATCTCCTGGATGAGCACCGTCTTGCCGACACCGGCGCCGCCGAACAGGCCGATCTTGCCGCCCTGCACGTAGGGCGTGAGCAGGTCGATGACCTTGATGCCGGTCTCGAACATGCTGGTCTTCGACTCGAGCTGATCGAACGCCGGCGCCTTGCGGTGGATCCCCCAGCGCTCGGTGATCTCGATCTTCTCGCCCGGCTCCAGGTCAAGCACTTCGCCGGTCACGTTGAAGACATGTCCGAGGGTGACCTCGCCGACCGGCACCGAGATGGCGGCGCCCGTGTCGCGAACCTCCTGGCCGCGTACCAGCCCGTCCGTCGGCTTGAGCGCGATGGCCCGGATGAGGTCGTCACCGAGGTGCTGGGCGACCTCGAGTGTGATCTCGTGCGCCTCTTCCTCGTCGCCGGTGAAGTTGATCGTCGTCTTGAGCGCGTTGTAGATCTCGGGAATCGAGTCGTGCGGGAACTCGATGTCGACGACGGGGCCCGTGACCCGCGCGATGCGGCCGACGCCCGGCGTCGTCTCCGCTACCGCGGCCTCGTTCTCGGCGGTGGCTGTCGGTGTCATTTCTTTCTCTCTCTGTTTCGTCGTCAGACGTCTACTGGAGGCCAGTGCTACTGGGAAGCCAGTGCGTCGGCGCCACCGACGATCTCGGAGATCTGCTGAGTGATCTCCGACTGTCGTGCGTTGTTCGCCAGGCGCGTGTAGTTGGTGATGAGTTTGTCGGCGTTGTCGCTCGCCGCCTTCATGGCCTTCTGGGTGGCGGCGTGCTTCGCCGCCGCCGACTCCAGCAGCGCGTTGTAGAGCCGGCTGTGGATGTATGCGGGGAGCAGTGCGTCGAGCACGGTGTCGGCATCCGGCTCGAAGTCGTAGAGCGGGAGCATCGACTTGTCTTCGACCTCTTCGATGCCCTCGACGAGCTCGAGCGGGAGCAGGCGAACGACGCGGGGCGTCTGCACCAGCATGCTCACGAAGCGGTTGTAGACGATGTGGATCTCATCGACACCGCCCTCGTCGGTGTCGTTCGTGAACGCCTCGACCAGTTCATTGCCGATCTCAAGGGCGTTGTCGAAGGTCGGTGCGTCGGTGATGCCGACCCAGTCGCGCACGCTCGTGCGCTTGCGGAACGCGAAGAATCCGACCGCCTTGCGCCCGACGAGGTAG
The DNA here is from genome assembly GCF_054777235.1 of Humibacter antri. Lineage (NCBI taxonomy): Bacteria > Bacillati > Actinomycetota > Actinomycetes > Micrococcales > Microbacteriaceae > Humibacter > Humibacter antri. The sequence continues at coordinate 34,558 of NZ_BAAHAW010000040.1, forward strand.
AACACGACCTCCTTGCCCTGCTCGGTGAGCAGAGATTCGAGTTCGAGCGCCTCTCGGATGACCTGTGAGTTGAACGCGCCGGCGAGGCCGCGGTCGGAGGAGAAGATCACGATCGCCGCGCGGCGCACGTTCTCGGCCTCGGTCGTGAGCAGGTGCTTCACGTTGGAGTGAGCGGCGACCGCCGCAACGGCGCGGGTGACCGCTCGCGTGTACGGCGTGGACTCGTGCACGCGAGCCTGCGCCTTGTAGATGCGGCTCGCCGAGATCAGCTCCATCGCGCGGGTGATCTTCTTCGTCGTCTGAGCAGAGCGGATGCGCTGCCGGTAGACCCGGAGTTGCGCTGCCATGGGACTCCTGTCTGGGTGTCAGCTCGTCGAAAGCGTCGCTCAGCGACGGCCCGTGACGATCTTCTCCTGGTCGATTTCCTCTTCTTCGATCGCCTCATAGCGCTCGCTGCCCGGCTCGATCAGCGAATGCCCGGCGCTCGTCTGGAACTCGAGCTTGAAGATGTCGATCTCGCGCTCTAGCGTGGCGACGGTCTCGTCGTCGAGCACGTTCGTGTCGCGAAGCGTGCCGAGAACGGTAGTGGTTCTGCGAAGGAAGTCGAGGAACTCGGACTCGAAGCGGAGGATGTCTTCCACCGGCACCTCGTCGAGCTTGCCGTTGGTGCCCGCCCAGATGGAGACCACCTGCTCTTCGACCGGGAACGGCGAGTACTGCGGCTGCTTGAGCAGCTCGGTCAAGCGGGCGCCGCGGTCGAGCTGCCGCCTGGATGCGGCGTCGAGGTCGGAGGCGAACATCGAGAACGCTTCGAGTGCGCGATATTGCGCGAGCTCGAGCTTCAGCGTTCCTGAGACCTTCTTGATCGACTTCACCTGGGCGTCACCGCCGACGCGGGACACGGAGATGCCGACGTCGACCGCGGGACGCTGGTTCGCGTTGAAGAGGTCGGACTGCAGGAAGATCTGCCCGTCGGTGATGGAGATCACGTTGGTCGGGATGTAGGCCGAGACGTCGTTCGCCTTCGTCTCGATGATCGGGAGTCCGGTCATCGAGCCGGCGCCGAGTTCGTCGGAGAGCTTCGCACAACGCTCGAGCAGACGCGAGTGCAGGTAGAAGACGTCGCCCGGGTAGGCCTCACGCCCCGGCGGGCGACGCAGCAGCAGCGACACGGCGCGGTACGCCTCTGCCTGCTTCGACAGGTCGTCGAAGATGATCAGCACGTGCTTGCCGTCGTACATCCAGTGCTGGCCGATGGCCGAGCCCGTGTACGGCGCGAGGTACTTGAAGCCGGCCGGGTCCGACGCGGGCGCCGCGACGATGGTCGTGTACTCCATGGCGCCGGCGTCTTCGAGCGCACCCTTCACACCGGCGATCGTCGAGCCCTTCTGGCCGATGGCGACGTAGATGCAGCGAACCTGCTTGGTGGGGTCGCCGGTCTCCCAGTTGGCCTTCTGGTTGATGATCGTGTCGATCGCGATCGCGGTCTTGCCGGTCTGGCGGTCGCCGATGATCAGCTGGCGCTGCCCGCGCCCGATCGGGATCATGGCGTCGATGGCCTTGATGCCGGTCTGCAGCGGCTCGTGCACGCTCTTGCGCTGCATGACACCCGGTGCCTGCAGCTCGAGCGCGCGGCGGCCCTCGGTCTGCACGGTTCCGAGCCCGTCGATCGGATTTCCCAGCGGATCGACGACGCGGCCGAGATAGCCGTCGCCGACCGCAACCGAGAGAACCTCTCCGGTGCGGGTGACCTCCTGGCCCTCCTCGATGCCGGCGAACTCGCCGAGCACGACCACGCCGATCTCGTTCTCGTCCAGGTTCAGTGCGAGGCCCAGCGTGCCGTCGCCGAAACGGAGCAACTCGTTCGCCATGGCGCCCGGAAGGCCCTCGACGTGCGCGATGCCGTCTGCGGCGTCGACCACGACGCCGACCTCGGTGATGGCCGTGGTGTCGGGCTGGTACCCGGTCACGAAGTCTTTGAGAGCGGCTCGGATCTCATCCGGGCTGATGCTGATTTCTGCCATTTCGTTTTCCTTGATGTGTGCGTCGTGCCGGGTCAGCCGGCCAATTTCAGTCGCAGGTCGGCGAGACGGTTCGCTACGCTGCCGTCGATCACCTCGTCGCCGATCTGCACCCGGAGGCCGCCGATGAGCCGGGGGTCGATCGTGATCGCGAAACGCGGAGTGCGTCCGTACCGCTCGGTCAGGGAGGAGCGCAGCCGGTCGAGCTGGGATTCGGTGGGCGGGGCTGCAGCGGTGATGGAGACGACCATGGCGCCCGCATCTTGCGCGACGATCCCCGCGATGTGCCCGATGACCTCGACGAGACGACGGCCGCGCTGAGTCTGAACCGCGTAGCTCACCAGCACCAGAGTGGCATCACTCGCCTTGCCGGACAGGAGTCGGTGAACGATCTCGACTCGCTGCGCGGCATCGCCGAGCTTGCTTCCCAGCGCGAGCTCCAGTTCGTCGTCGCTGTCGACAGCACGCGCGAACGCGAAGAGCTCGTCCTCGATGGTCCCGTCATCGCCGGATGCACGTGCAACGGCGCGGATGCCGACCTCTTCGATGCCGTCGACCAGTTGCACAGGGCTCGACCAGCGCGACTGTGCCATGCCGCTCAGAATGCGCAGTGCCGTGGCGTCGAAGGAACCGAAGATGCGGGTGACGAGCGCACCCTTATCGGCTGACTCGACAGACGGGTCCGCGAGCATCGCCTTCAGCTGCGCCGTGCCGTCGATCGTGCGGCCTCCGGCAAGCAATTGCTCACCCGTGCGCAGCGTCACCTCGGGCGCCTCGGCCAGTTCGGCCTTGGCGCGATCGAGGGCCTCGCGGGTCGCTGATCCCACTTACTCGCCTGCCTTCGACAGCTGATCCTGCTCCAGATCGGCGAGGAACCGATCGACGAGATCTTCGGAGCGCTTGTCGTCGGAGAGCACCTCGCCGACGATGCGGGATGCGAGGTCTACGGCGAGTGTGCCGACATCGGCGCGCAGCGACGCAAGTGCGCCAGCGCGCTCCGACTCGATCTGGGCCTGGGCGTTCGCCGTGATGCGCGCCGCCTCGGCAGAGGCGTTCTCCTTGAGCTCGGCCAGGATCGCGGCGCCCTCGACACGAGCCTGCTCGCGGATGCGCCCGGCCTCGGCACGGGCCTCGGCGAGTTGGGCGGTGTAGCGCTCGAGCACGGCGTTGGCCTCAGCCTGCATCTTCTCGGCTCGCTGGATGCCGCCGTCGATCGCGTCGCGTCGCTCATCGAGCAGCTTGTTGATCGCCGGCAGGCCCTTCACGATGAAGAAGACCAGGATGATGACGAAGACGATCGAGCCCCACAGGAGGTCGGGGATCGTCGGGATGAGCAGGCTCTGCTGACCCTCGGCGACGACGGCTGCGGAGAGCATGAGGACTCCTTACGAAAGTAGCGGTGTTCGAGTGCGCGTTACGGCTTGCTAGTGCGTCGGCGCCGGGAACGGGATGAACGCGACAGCGATCGCGATGAAGCAGAGCGCCTCCGTCAGGGCGACGCCGAGGAACATGAGGGCCTGCAGACGACCCTGCAGCTCGGGCTGCCGGGCGACGGACTCGATGGTCTTGCCGATGACGTAACCCACGCCGATACCGGAGCCGATGACGGCCAGACCGAAGGCGAGCGGAGCGAGTTGTCCGACGATATTCACGTGATTGTTCCTTTCAAGGGGTGGATGATGCGGTGCCGCGAGCGGATCAGTGCTCTTCTGCCACCGCGAGCTGGATGTAGATGGCGGACAGGATCGTGAAGACGTAGGCCTGCAGGATCGCGACGAACAGGTCGAGCAACGTGAACGCGATTCCGAAGGCGAACGAGCCGATCCCGAGCAGGCCGACGAGGTTGCCGTCGGCCAGCACGGTGAAGAAGAAGAACTGAGTGGCCGCGAAACACAGCACGACCAGCATGTGCCCGGCCATCATGTTCATCGTGAGTCGGAGCGTGAGCGTGACCGGACGCACGATGAAGGTGGAGAGGAACTCGAGCGGTGTGAGCAGGAAGTAGAGCGGCCACGGCACACCGGGCAGGAAGAGCGAGTCCTTCCAGAACCGCCAGCCCTTCTCCTGCATGCCGGCGACCACGAACATGAACCAGGCGATGACGGCCATCACCAGCGGAAGGCCGATGATCGATGTCGGCGCGATCTGGAACCCCGGTATCGAACTCATCAGATTCATACCGAGGATCAGGAAGAAGAACGTCATCAGAAGCGGTTCGTAACGCTTGCCGACACGCTCGCCGAGGTTCTGATAGATGACCCCGTTGCGCACGAAGCCGACCATGTACTCGAACGCGACCTGTGTGCGCGAGGGCCGCAGCTTCATGTTCCTGGTACCCAGCCAGAAGACGAGGAGCACCAGCAGCGTCACCAGGATGCGGATCAGCATCACCCGGTTCAGCGCGAACGGCGTTCCGGCGAAGAGCACGTCCGGTGGGAAGAAGTCGTTGATCGAGGGGCCCTCGAAGCCACCGGAATTATCGCCTTTGACAGACAGCACTGTGGAAAGAAGCATGGGCGTTATCAGGGCATTCTCCGGCATCGGTGTTCAACGAGGAACGGGGTCGGGGTCAGGATCACTCTACCAAACGTAGAAGGCGTTTCTGCACGCCCGTCTCGGATGGCCCTCGGGCAGCCACGGCCAGTCGGCGACTGGTTACGGACGAGCATCGCGATCGTCGTCTACATTCGTGGACGAGCCGCTCGGAGCATCGGCCGAGGGCAGCTCCACGTCGACGTACGGCACCCTTGCACGCATGTAGGCGACGCAGTCCAGAATGAGCGAACCGAGCACGGCGACGATGATCGTGAAGAACATCACACGTCCATCGACCCACTTCTGCGAGCCGACGAGAAGCACGACGACGACGAACACGATCACTTTGAGCAGCCACGCACCCATCACGGTGCCGAAGTAGATGGGCGAGGTCAGATCGCCGTTCGCGAGCCGATAGGCCACGAGCATCGTTATTGCAGTCAGACCCAGGTATACGGCGGCGACGAGCGCGCCGAGCAGGCCACCGAGCAGGCCCGGCACGCCGGAGACGGCCAGGCCGATCAGTCCGGCGACCACCGCAACGGCGAGGGCGAAGATCGCGCCGTACTTCAGTGCGAGCATCAGCATCGGCCGAGCTCCCATCGGCCGCGGGCTCTGCCGTGCAGCGCTCGCAGGTCGGTGCGGTTCGGTCATGATGCGGATTCCTTCCTTGGTTGGTGATGCGACGGTTCGTGGCGTGAGGTCTCGGATGCGGCGTCGAGCGGATCGAGACGGGCGGCGGCATCCGCGCCGCTGGCATCCGGTGGTGTCAGCTCGGCCACGACCTCGGAGCTCTTGCGGCGGCTGAGCGGTGCGAGCGTGAGCGCCGTGCAGACCACGAGTCCCACGCAGAGGAACACGACAGCGGGCCACAGCGGCTGGAAGTAGAACAACAGGCAGCCGATCGAGACCACGGCCGTCCAGGCGTAGAAGATGAGTACCGCGTGCAGGTGGGTGTGACCCATGTCGAGCAGACGGTGGTGCAGGTGCTTGCGATCGGCGCTGAACGGTGATTTGCCGACGCGCACGCGCCGGAACACGGCCAGGCCGAAATCGAGCAATGGCACCACCAGCACCGCGAACGGCAGGATGATCGGAATGAACGCGGGGAACAGCGCCCGCGGCCCGCCCTGCTGGATGGATGCCGGATCGAGCTGTCCGGTGACGGCGATGGCCGAGGACGCCATCAGCAGACCGACCAGCAGCGCACCCGTATCACCCATGAACATGCGGGCCGGATGCCAGTTCAGCGGCAGGAATCCAGCGCAGGCTCCGACCAGGATGATCGCGATCACCGAGGCCAGGCTGAAGTAGTTGGACGGGCTCGTCTTCACGGTGATCAGGTAGCTGTACAGGAAGAAGGCGCCGTTGGCGATGAGGGCGACGCCTGCGACGAGACCGTCGAGCCCGTCGATGAAGTTGATCGCGTTCATCACCAGGACGATCGCGATGACCGTCATCGCCACGCTCATCCATGGCGATCCGACAGTCACTCCCCCGCCCAGCGGGAGCGAGTAGATCTGCACACCGAGCCAGGCCACGAGGCCGGCGGCCACGAACTGCCCGGCGAGCTTGGTCATCCAGTCCAGATCCCAGAGGTCGTCGGCGACGCCGATCACGACGATGAGAAGCGCGGCACCGAGAATCGCGAACACCGGGGTCGGGTCTGAGAAGACCACGCCGAGCAAGGGGCCGCCGAAGCCGGGGAATGTCAGCGAGAACAGGTACGCGAGCCCGAAGGCGATCACGATCCCGAGGAACATCGCGACACCGCCGAGACGCGGGGTGGGCCTCGTGTGCACATCGCGGTCGCGGATGCGCGGGTACAGCTTGAATCTCAGCGCCACCCGCCACACGACGATCGACAGCACGAACGTGACGATCGCAGTGATCAGCCCGATGACGACGAGAAGGGTCATGTGGGCTGCTGGTCTCCTGCTGCGTCGGTCTCCAGCGCATCGCCGACGACCTCGCGGATCTGCTCGTCGGAGATCACGCCGTGGCGCAGGATACGGATCTTGCCGGTTCCGGAGGCGAGGGCCGTGGCATCCACGATGGTCGAAGACGTCTCGGTGACATCGGTCTCTGCATAGTCGCCGCCCACCTGTCCACCGTCGAGGTAGACGTGAACGCTGTCTCCGAGCATGCCCTCGGCCTCCTGAGCGGTGGTGGCTGCAGGCATGCCGGTCTTGTTCGCCGAGGAGACGGCGAGGGGCCCGGTGCTGCGCAGGAGCGCCAGCGCGACCGGGTTGTTCGGCATGCGAAGCGCGACGGTGCCCTGGGTCTCGCCGAGATCCCAGGAGAGCGAGGGCTGCGACGGCAGCACGATGGTGAGGCCCCCCGGCCAGAACGCGCCGGCGAGGTCGCGTGCCTCCTGGGGAACCGTCTCGGCCAGCGCATCGAGCGTTGCGAGCGCGGGAATGAGCACGGGCGGCGGCGACTGGCGGCCCCGGCCCTTCGCCGCCAGAAGGCTCGCTACGGCGGAGGCGCTGAACGCGTCGGCTCCGATGCCGTAGACGGTGTCGGTGGGAAGGACGATGAGGTCGCCGTTCTCGATGGCAGTGCGCGCTTGGCTGGTGCCCTCGGCGAGACCGTCGTCGTCGGAGCAGTCGAAGAAGGTGGTCATGACCGCTCGATTCTATGGTCTGTCTCTGCAGGGCGGCTGCGTCATCCGGCCCTCGATTGATTCTTGCCAATCTTCTGCTTATGTTGCACACTGTTTATGCTCTACACTCCGAGTATGCACTACACAGAAGCAGTGCAAGGAGAAGGGACAGGTACATGACGACAACACTTCAACAGCCGGCCATCGAGGTGGCCGGCCTGCGCAAGACATACGGAAAGCACACCGTGCTCGACGGCGTGGACTTCAGCGTCGCGCGCGGCGAGATCTACTCACTGCTCGGCCCGAATGGGGCGGGCAAGACGACGACTGTGAACATCCTCTCCACGCTCATCAAGCCCGACGCGGGCGCCGTGCACGTCGCCGGCGTCGATGTGCTGCGCCGCCCAGCCACTGCACGCGGCAAGTTCGCTCTGACCGGGCAGTTTGCGTCGGTGGACGCGTTCCAGACCGGCAGGGAGAACCTGGCGATGATGGCATCGCTGAACCACCTCGACCGCGCCACGACGCGCTCACGAGTCGACGAGCTGCTGGACGCGTTCGACTTGGAAGAGGCGGCGAATCGCAAGGTCGCAGCGTACTCCGGCGGCATGCGGCGCCGACTCGACCTGGCCATCAGCCTGGTTGCGGCGCCCGACGTGCTGTTCCTCGACGAACCGACGACCGGACTCGACCCGCGCAGCAGGTCGCAGCTCTGGTCGCTCGTCGCAGGCCTCGCGGCCAACGGGACGACCATTCTGCTGACCACGCAGTACCTGGACGAGGCGGAGCGCCTGGCCGATCGCGTCGGCGTGATCGACGACGGAGGCATCGTGGCAACCGGCACACCGGATCAGCTCAAGTCCGAAGTGAGCGGAGATCACATCGTGTTCTCGTTCGGCACGTCGGGTGATGTCAACCGGGCGGCCGCATTGGGCCGCGACCGGAACGGCCTGGAGGTGGATGAGGATGCGCTGACGGTGCGGATGCCGACGACCGACGCGGTCGCGGACATCCGTTCGTTCCTCGCCGAGACGGCGGCGCACGACATCCAGGTGACCGACATCGCGATCGTCGGGCCGACGCTCGACGACGTGTTCCTCACATTGACCGGCACGAGTCCGGCACAGCGCGGAGCAGCCGAGAAGAGCAGCACCGACAACAAGGAGAAGGCGGCATGACCACGATCGACTGGGCTCCCGGGATCACCCGGACGAAGCAGAAGGGACTGGGCACCGGCCTGGCCGACATCGTCACGATGTCGGGCCGGGAACTTCGGCGCACCGTGCGCAGCGTCGACTCGCTGGTCACCGCGTTCGCCATTCCGGTGAGCATCATGCTCGTGTTCGTCGTGATCTTCGGCGGCGCGATCGAATCCGACGGCGACTACGTGAACTACGTCGTGCCGGGAACCCTCGTGCTCTGCCTCGGTTTCGGCTCCGCCTCGACTGCGGTGGGAGTCGCACAAGACGTCACGAGCGGCACCGTCAACCGATTGAAGACCCTCCCCATACTCGGCTCATCGGTGCTGCACGGGCACGTTGTGGCCAGCGTGCTGCGAAACCTTGCGGCGTGCGTGCCCGTGGTCGGCATCGCCCTGCTGCTCGGCTACCGGCCGGAAGCGCAGTTCGGAGGCTGGGTGGCGACGCTGCTGTTCGTCGTGCTGATGATCCTCGCGTTCACCTGGCTGAGCACGCTCGCCGGCCTGTTCCTCAGCGTGGATGCCGCGGCATCCATCAACTTCGTGTTCCTCTTCTTGCCCTACATCTCCAGCGGTTTCGTGCCGGTGGCGACCATGCCGGCATGGCTGCGTGGATTCGCCGAGCACCAGCCGTACACGCCGATCATCGAGACGCTTCGCGACCTGCTGTCGGGCAAGGCACCCGGCAGCACGCTGTGGGTGGCGCTGGCGTGGCTCGCCGGCATCCTCGTCGTCGGAGTCGTGGGATCGGCGCTCGCGTTCGGGCGGCGCGTGAAGGAGTAGCGTGAAGCACCATGTCCGAGGAGCCCGTCAACCCCGACCTCGCCCTGCCGCACGCGGTGGCGTTGTCGTGGGGAGTCGCTGAGCGACCCCAGCGCGGGCCGAAGCGGGAGCTCAGCATCGAGCGCATTGTGGACGCCGCCATCGAGATCGCGGATGCCGAGGGCCTCGGCGCGGTCTCGATGGCGCGCGTCGCCTCGGCGCTGGGCTTCACGACCATGTCGCTGTACCGGTACGTGACGAGCAAGGACGACCTGCTCCTGCTCATGCAGGACGCCGTCGCCGACATCGAACTGCCCGAGCCGCCCGAAGACGACTGGCGCGCCGGGCTGAGGCAATGGACCCTGGCGAACCTCGACGCGTTCACGCGACATCCCTGGTACAGCCGCATCCCGATCAGCGGCACCCCGATGACGCCGAACGTGATGCGGCTCATCGACACCGCCCTTCGGGCGCTCCGCTCTGCTCCCCTGCGCGATGCGGAGAAGATGGCGTGCGTACTGCTCCTCGCCTCATACGTGCGCGGCGTCGGCGACGTGCAGTCCGATATCGCCACGTCGGGCGCCACAGCCGAAGAGGTCAGCGGCGCACCCTTCGCGGCGGCGCTTGCACAGCTCGTAACACCCGACCGCTTCCCCGACCTGGCACCGCTGATCGCGGGCGGCGCCTATACCGACACCGAGTTCGACGACTTCGCGTTCGGAATCGAGCGGATGCTCGACGGCATACAGCGCCACATCGAGCAGGGCGGATCGGGTGCCGACGATGCCGCAGCGCACTCCACGGATGACGCCCACGATGTCGCCCTGTACGGCTCGGACAAGCGAGTCAAGGAGGCCGCGAAGGCACGCCGCGAGGCGGAGAAGGCCCTCCGGGATGCCCGCAAGCGCGAGCGCGAGGCGCTGAAGGCGGCACGCGAACGCGCGAGCAAGGAACGCGCGGCGCGATAGCTCAGCGGCTCGCCGAGCTATTGCGCGGAAGCCTCAGCAATCGCGCGGGCGATCAGGTCGTGAAGCGGCGTCAGCCGTGGCTCCAGGTCCGCAGCACGCGCGGCGAGGGTCCGCATGCGGGAAAGCTCGTCAGCATCGGAATCATCCTCGATGTCGATGCGACGACAGCCGCGGCTCAACAGTCCGTCGGCCACCGAAGGGCGCCCGCGCAGGTGCGCCTTGAGCGCCCCGACGACGTTCATCAATGCACTCTCCGGCGCGGACCACGGACCAGGAGGCGCGAACGGAAAGTCGCCGGTGATTTCGAGGTCGACGCGGGAGAAAAGCGGCCAATCCTCGAAGCGCAGGAAGACGATCCGCACACCGACTCCCGGCTCGTTGTCGTGCCGCAGGGCCGCAACCGGACCGACCTGCTCGAGAATGCCGGCAAGCAATGGCTCCAGCTCGTCCCACCGCACCGGCACATCCCACCGAAGGTCGATATCGCTGTACTGATCGGCAGTTCCACGCCCGATCGACCCTGTTACTGTGACGGTCGAGCCGGCCACGGCGTCGCTCAATACAGAGCGCAGCCGGTCGATCCGCTCGTCGCGGCGATCGTCGATCAGCACCATTCACGACAGTATGGACGTGTTCCATCGTCGGCGTTCACCGCACCGCCGTCGTCACCCGGTCGCGCAGGGTCAGGTCGACGTGGGTCGCGGAGGCGTGCCAGCCGTCGGCATCCAGGATGCCGCGCACCGCTTCCCCTTGGAACTCGCCGTGCTCGATCGCGAGAAGACCGCCGGGTCGCAGCAGCACGAGCGCGCGGCGGGAGATCACCCGCACCACATCGAGTCCGTCCTCACCGCCGTACAGCGCTGCGGGCGGATCGAAGAGACGCACCTCGGGGTCGCGTGGGATCGCGGCGTCGGGCACGTACGGCGGGTTCGAGGCGACGACGGCGGCGCGACCTTCCAGCTCAGGGAAGACATCCACCAGGTCGCCCCGCACGAGTTCGAGGTTCGCCACGCCCGTCTCCTCCACGTTGCGGCACGCCCACGCGTACGCCTCTGGCGAGCGTTCCACGGCCGCGATGCGGGCGTGCGGAACCTCGGTGGCCATGGCAAGGGCGACGGCGCCGCTTCCCGTTCCGAGATCGATGCCGATCGGCTCCGGCTCGGCAGAGGATCGCAGTGAATCGACCGCGAGCTGTGCGAGCAACTCGGTCTCCGGTCGCGGCACGAAGACGCCAGGCCCCACCAGCAGCTCGAGCGAGCGGAACGGTGCGCGCCCCGTGATGTGCTGCAGCGGCTCGCGGGCGGCACGACGCCGCACCGACTCGCGAAGCCGGTCGGCGTCGGCAGCGGACAGCGTGGCATCCATCACAGCCTTCGCCTGCACTGACCCCCTGCTCGCGCCCAGCACATGCGCTGCCAGCAGCTCGCCGTCGACGGTCGGGTCCTGGATGCCGGCAGCAGCGAGCACCTCCGCCGCCTCGTTCAACAGCGCACGAAGCGGAACGGCTCCGCACTCGGGCGTCTGGTCGTGCTGCATTCGGGTCCTTCCACAGGTTCCGCCGACGTAACACACACGACGCGGCACAGACGTCAAGAATAGGCTGCGACAGGATGCGAGGTGGCTCGTTATCGGCGGCCGCGCGCTACGAGGCTTCCGAACGTTACTCGAAAGGCGTAACCCATGACCGGCAAGATCTACACCGACATCACCCAAGTGGTCGGCGGCACCCCCCTCGTGCGGTTGAACCGCGTCACTGACGGTGCGGATGCCACGGTGCTGGCGAAGCTCGAATTCTACAGCCCGGCGGCCAGTGTCAAGGACCGCATCGGGGTGGCCATCATCGACGCGGCGGAGCGGGCGGGTGCGCTGAAACCGGGTGGAACGATCGTGGAATCGACAAGCGGCAACACCGGCATCGCGCTGGCGTTCGTGGCCGCCGCCCGCGGATACAAACTGATCATCACGATGCCGGAGACCGCCAGCAAGGAGCGCCGCGTCGTGCTGCGCGCGTTCGGCGCAGAGGTGCTGCTGACGCCCGGCTCCGAGGGAATGCGCGGCGCGGTCGAGAAGGCGCAGGAGATCGTCGCGAACACCGACAACGCCATCTGGGCGCAGCAGTTCGCGAACGCGGCGAACCCCGAGATCCACCACGCGACCACGGGTCCCGAGATCTGGGCGGACACCGACGGCGTTGTCGACGTGCTGGTTTCCGGGATCGGAACGGGCGGAACCATCACCGGGGCGGGACGCTTCCTTCGCGAGCAGAAGCCGGACATCCGCATCGTCGCCGTCGAGCCTGAGGAGTCGGCCATCTTGAACGGCGGAGCGCCCGGCCCGCACAAGATCCAGGGCCTCGGCGCGAACTTCGTGCCCGAGGTGCTCGACATGTCGATCTACGACGAGGTGGTCGACGTGAATTCGGATGCCGCGATCGTGATGGCGCGCAGGCTCGCAGCGGAAGAGGGCATCCTGGGCGGCATCTCGTCGGGCGCCGCCGTGCACGCGGCCGTGCAGGTGGCGAAGCGGGAGGAGAACGCGGGCAAGACGATCGTGGTCGTTGTACCCGACTTCGGCGAGCGCTACGTGTCGACCGTGCTGTACCAGGATCTGCAGGACTGAGCTCGCCCCGATGAGCGTGCTGTCGCGGATGCGCGAAGACATCGCGGCCGCGAGGCGCCACGACCCGGCAGCGCGAGGGGCTGTCGAGATCGTGCTGTCGTACTCCGGCCTGCACGCGATCTGGCTTCACCGCATCGCGCACCGCTGGTGGTGCTCCCCCGGCCTGAAGCTGCCCGCTCGCCTGTTGTCGCAGCTCGCGCGATTTCTGACCGGAATCGAGATCCACCCGGGTGCCCGCATCGGCCGGCGGTTCTTCATCGATCACGGCATGGGTGTGGTGATCGGAGAGACCGCCGTCGTGGGCGACGACGTGATGCTGTACCACGGCGTGACGCTGGGTGGAAAGTCCCGCGGTCGCGGCAAGCGGCATCCGACGCTGGGCGCCGGTGTCGTGGTCGGGGCGGGTGCGCAGGTGCTGGGAGACATCGTCATCGGTGCCAGGTCGGTGGTGGGTGCGAACGCGGTCGTCGTGAGGTCGGCGCCGGCCGATTCCGTGCTGGTGGGCATCCCGGCGCATGCGCGACCGCAGGATGCCCCGCATCGCCTCTCGCAGACGGTTGCCGATGAGGCCTGGCTCGACCCGGGCATCTACATCTGACACACGGTGCGCGTCGCTGCGGTTCAGGGGGCGAGGTCCGCGACACCTCTGCCGGTCGTGACATCGAACGGCACTGAGACGTGGTCGTGCACGAGGGACCACTCGCCTCCGATCCTGCGGAATCCGTAGGAGACGCGCACCCACATGCCTGGCGTGCGTGTTCCGTTGCGCAACACGCCGCTGAGGCGTCCGAAGCCGTGCCCGAAGGCGACGTCGTCGCCCACCTCGAACTGCAGATCGCGCACCTCGTAGGCGAGCCGGTCGAAGACGGCGAACGCCTTGACCCAGTTGCGCAGCTTGGCGTCGATTCCGACGTGCTGCAGCGGCGGCTCGACGTCGAACGAGACGACGTCGCCGGCGTACAGCCGCCGAAGTGCGTCCACGTCTTTCGCGCCGATGGCTTCGATGATGTGTGTGATGTGCTGCCGAAGCTCGGCCTCGTGCTGCTCATGGTGCGTCATACCCGATCGTCCTCTCGTTGCGTCGTGCCTCTCACTGAAGCACGTCGGGTGCGCGCCCCGTCGACGATGCGAGCGACGAGCCGCCGGATGCCTCGCCTGAAGTACCAGACGATGGCCAGCGCGAGCAGCACGATCGGCAGTGCTTCGGGCACGGCGATCAGTCCGCCGAGCAGGAGCTCCAGCACCTCGAAGCCGACGAGGGATCCAGCCGCGACCCACACCCATCCGCTGAACAGGGCGAGGTGCATCCTCATGCGACGCACCTGGCGACGGCCGAGGAGGACGGTGAGCCGCACGCGCCGCGGCAGACGATGTCGCGGCATTGCGGTTGCGCGGGCACTAGCAGAAGAAGACGGAATGGGTATGACAGCTCCAGGCGTCGGGTTACGGGTTCGGCTGACCCCGCTGGAGCCGAGCAATCGCGGAAGCACCCTGCCCGGAAAGGGGCTGATCGGATGCCGATCGCTAGACGCCGAGGCTCGCAGCGGGTCTGGTCCGCGCCCCGGGAGCTCTTGCCCCGCGCCCGCCGACACGAAGGGTCGCGGGCTGCCTGGTTCGCGCCGAGCCGGCACGAGCGCGCGGCCGCAGACAGGCGGCACCGTGCCGAACGCTCGGGATCGCGCTGAGCACGACACGCACCGCGACCGCGACGCCGATCGCGAGAACGCCGACGGCCACGACCAGTGCGACGACGGTAAGGGCGGTGGGCTCCGCGTGCACCGTCGTGCGCATCCAGGTGTCGGCGACGACGAGCCAGGTCAGCAGCACACCGCCGATCCCTCCCATGTCGCCTCCAGTCATCCTCCGCAGCCTATCGTCGGCGCCCGTCGGCGACGAGAACGTCACCCACGTCGCCGCCAACGCCATCGCGACGCTCTGTTCGCCGCTTCAACTGTCTCCCGCGCCGTGCGATCAGCGTTCCGTCTGTTCTCTCGGCGTTCTCGCCACGCGGCCACGTCGCGGCCGATGTCCCGAGTCGGAGTGACCACCGGCGGACCGCCCTGGAGTTGCCGGCGCGCCTCGATCACACGGCGGTTGAAATCCTCCAGAGCTTCGCGCACCTCGGGCTCACGGGCGAGTCCGTCGAGGCGGTCATCGAGCTCGGCGTTCTCAACGCGGAGCGTCAGCGCGGCCGGGCCGAGCCCACGCAGCTGCTCCGTCTCGATCTTGCGGCGGATCCACCAATCTTCATCATGAGGACTGCCGAGGCCAGGCAGCGGCTTGCCTGCACCAGG
This sequence comes from Humibacter antri, assembly GCF_054777235.1. Taxonomy (NCBI): domain Bacteria; kingdom Bacillati; phylum Actinomycetota; class Actinomycetes; order Micrococcales; family Microbacteriaceae; genus Humibacter; species Humibacter antri. The sequence continues at coordinate 49,560 of NZ_BAAHAW010000040.1, forward strand.
CAGGTTGTCGAACTCGCCACGGCGAATGGCCTGCTGCAGCTGAGTCTCGACCATGGCCGTCTGCAGATCCTCGCCGACGCTCGCGCTCGCCTGCACGTCGTTGTCGGGATCGCGGCTCTCAGAGCGATCGGACCCACTGCTGGTCTGGCGACGCCGGTATTCGTACCGGGCTGCGGCGATCCTCGGATCCTCGGTCATCGTGGAACCTCCCCCACGAACGAACAGCAAACGGCCGCCGTCCGCAGCGTGGCAATCGGATCTTCCCTGACTCGCTCAGTGCGTTGGGCCACCTCAACCGTATCGAACGGTGAGCCGCTGCACGGCCGAGCGATAGTCGGATGCGCTACACCAACCGGCATCCGCTACACGAGTGTTCTGGCGCGGATGCCGATTCGTAGCGCGGATGCCGATTTGTGCAGCGCATCCGCCCGCGCGATCGTGTAGCGAATGCCGATTCGTGTAGCCAAACGGTTCCGGCGGCGGCTCTGATCTCTCGTGCTGACATCCCCAGGAAGCGGTAGCGCGATCACGCGGCGCATCCGCTTAAGGCCCGAGCCCGGGGGCTGGACGCGTCAGACTGACCACGCGTCACCAGACACGCCGCGCCCCCGACACACCCCAAGCGAACGACGAAGCGCCCGCCAGGCCGGCCAGCCCGACGGGCGCTTCACCCTGCCCACTTGACACTCACATATCAGTCCAGCGCCCGCACCTCGTCGACGGTGGTGCGGATGAGTCGCTCGAGTTCCGCGGCGGATGTCCCGTCCCAGTCGGCGAGGGCCTGCCGGAACGCGGCCATTCCGATTTGGGCAGCCACTGCCGCAGAACTCGCAGACATGCCGCGCACCGGCAGGGCCGACGCGATCGATCCCACGAGCGCAGCCGTCTTAGCGTGTGCACGCTCTTGCAAGGCGGGCGTGACGTCGATGATCGACTGACGCGACACTGCGACCTGTCGGCCTGCGACGAACAGCGGGACGCTTGCGATGAATGCCTGGCTCAGCACCGTCAGCGGAGACTCTCCAGAGTGGGCCGCCTCGATCGCGCTCACGATGGTGTCGCGGAGTTCGGCCTCTCCGTCGAACAGCACTTCCCGTTTGTCGGCGAAGTGGCGGAAGTAGGTGCGTTCGGTCACTCCCGCCCGAGCCGCGATCTGCGCCGTGGTCGTCGCGTCGAAGCCGCGTTCTCGATAGAGCTCGAGCGCGGCCTCGCGCAGTCGTCTCCGCGCATCCGCACCGCTCCGAGGCATACGTCGATCATAACGCTGATGCGTCAGCGACTGTCACAACGTGGTAGCGTCAGTGACTGTCGCTAGGTCGAGCGCATCATGAATCGAGTCAGGAGTCAGCCATGTCCAGCACCACCTCCCGCGTTCTCCGCTTCTACCAGCACGGCGAGCCGCTCGACGTGCTCCGTCACGAAGTCGCCGAGGTTGCGGACCCGCCCGCCGACCGGGTTCGAGTGCAGGTGGCGGCGACGGGCCTCAACCCCGCTGATTGGCAGATCTGTCGAGGATTCATGGCCGGCTCCCTGCCGCGCGGCGTCGGCTGCGACGTCGCGGGACGAGTGGATGCCGTCGGCGAGAACGTGACCGATGTCGCGATCGGCGACCTGGTCGTCGGCTCCGCCGACTTCGCGGGTCAACCGAGCGCCGGAGCCGCTGACGTGGCGATCCTGCGCTCCTGGACACAGGTTCCCGACGGCCTCGACCTCATCCACGCCGCAACGTTGCCCATGGTCGTGCAGACCGCCGTATGGACCATCGATGCGATGGGCGTCGAATCGAACACCACCCTGCTCATCCACGGCGCGGGCTCCATGGTCGGTTATGCCGCGGTGCAGGTCGCTCGCGATCGCGGTGCGAACGTCATCGCGACCGCCGGGCCCACCTTCGAAGCCGACCTCGCCGGTTTCGGCGCACGCGTCACGCGATATGGCGACGGCATGGTCGACCGGGTACGCGAGTTCGCCGCAGGTCCCGTTGACCTGGTTCTGGATGCGGCTCCACCCGTCGCCGGAATCATCCCGACCTTGATCGAAACTGTGCGCGACCCCGAGAACGTCGTGACGGTCAGCAACCACGATGACGCGAGGGGGCTCGGCGCACGAGTGAACCTCGACATGCTGCAGGCTCGGGGCTGGCCGTCGTACGACCCGACCGCCGCATACGCAGCGAAGGCGGCCAAGGGCGAGTTCCGCCTTCCCATCGGGCGCACTTTCCCGCTCGAGGACTGGCGCTCCGCAGTGGAGCTCAGCCTTTCTCGCGCCCCGCACGGAAAGATCGTGCTCATTCCCTGAGCCGCTTATCCACAGATTCGCCGATTCGCGCATGTGGTGCACATGTAGCCAGAGAAGATGCCAGTCATGTTGCAGGTGCGGAATCTCCCGGACGACGTGCACGCCAAGCTGAAGAAGCGGGCACGCGAGGCCGGCATGTCTCTCTCGGACTATGTGGCGGGACAGCTCGCCGAGCTCGTGAAGTATCGCAGCAACGCCGAGATCTTCGACGATGCCCGGAACAGGGCCATTGCTGCGGGCATCCCGGAACGGCTACACGGATCGCGGCTCGATTCCACCGAGATCACGCGACGAGGGAGAGCGGAACGCGATGAGGAACTCTTCGGAGAAGACGGGGTCTACGGGCCACATGGCATCTTCAGCACCGACTGGCCCGAACGCCGACGCAAGTTCCTCGAAGAGTTCCCGGATTGTTCTGGATAACTCCATCCTGTTCGACTGGCTCGCCTTCGGAGCGCCGATCGGGAGATGGGCTACATCTGCCCTACATGCGCCCACGTTGCTCGACTACGAGTTCTTGCACGCACTCCGCGGAAACGTGCGCGGGGGCAGGATCACGCCCTCCGAGGCGCGCGAGGTACTGGACAGCTTCCTGGAAGCGGACATCCAGCGGCACGACGCCCACCGGCTGCTTCATGCCATGTGGCGCTTCCGTCAGGACATGACCGCCTATGACGCCAGCTATGTGGCACTCGCCGAGGCCCTCGGCGCTCCGCTCGTCACGACAGACCTGCGGCTCGCGCGAATGGCGCGGCGCTGGTGCCGCGTGATCGTCCCTGAATAGCGCGGCGAGGGTCTCACTCCTCGCCGAGCGCCGACAACTGCGCCTCTTCGTCGGCCTGGATCGCCGAGTCGATCACCGGGTCGAGTGCCCCGTTCATGACCGCATCGAGGTTGTACGCCTTGTACCCGGTGCGGTGGTCTGCGATGCGATTCTCGGGAAAGTTGTACGTTCGGATGCGCTCGGAGCGGTCCATCCCGCGAATCTGCGACTTGCGCGCGTCGGAAGCCGCGGCATCCAGCTCCTCCTGCTGCTTCGCGAGCAGGCGTGCCCGCAGCACGCGCATTCCCGCTTCGCGATTCTGGATCTGCGACTTCTCGTTCTGCATCGACACCACGATGCCCGTCGGCACGTGCGTGATGCGCACCGCGGAGTCCGTCGTGTTCACCGACTGCCCGCCAGGTCCCGACGAGCGGAACACGTCGATACGGAGGTCGTTCGGGTTGATGTCGATCTCTTCCGGCTCGTCCACTTCGGGGAAGACCAGTACGCCGGCGGTCGAGGTCTGGATGCGGCCCTGCGACTCCGTAACGGGAACACGCTGCACACGGTGCACGCCGCCCTCGTACTTCAGGTGCGCCCACGGGCCCTCGGCGGGGTCGGACGAGTTGCCCTTGATCGCCACCTGCACGTTCGTGTACCCGCCGAGGTCGGTGTCGTCGTGCTCCAGGATCTCGGTCTTGTAGCCCTTCGACTCGGCGTAGTGCAGGTACATGCGCAGCAGGTCGGCCGCGAAGAGCGCCGACTCCGCTCCCCCTGCGCCGCCCTTGATCTCCATGATCACGTCGCGGCCGTCGTCCGGATCCCGCGGGATGAGCAGGCGACGCAGCTTCTCCTGTGCGGCGCCCAGCGACTCCTCGAGGGCCGGCACCTCCTCTGCGAAGGCGTCGTCCTCTTTGGCGAGCTCGCGTGCGGCGCCCAGGTCGTCGCCCAGACGCTGCCACGACTCGTATGCGGCCCTGATCTGGCTCAACTGCGCGTAGCGCCGATTGACCTTCTTGGCGCGCGCCGGGTCCGCATGCAACGCCGGATCGGCCAGCTGCTCCTGTAGCTGCTCGTGCTCATCGAGCAGGGTCTGAACGGAATCGAACACTTCGTGCTTCCCGGTGATCGTGGCGGATGACGACGTCTACGAAGAACGCCCACCGCAGGCATGCGCGCCGAGCGGGCGAGCGTGCCGCGATGGGCGATTCGTGGAGCTAGCGGTGGTCGTTCTCGTGCGCGTGCGAGTGTGCGACCGCGTGCCCGCCGGAGGGCGCAGGCATCGACTTCTGCATCTGCACGAGGAACTCGACGTTGGAGCTGGTCTCCTTGAGCTTGCCGAGCACCACTTCGAGCGCCTGCTGCTGATCGAGGCCGGCGAGGGCGCGACGCAGCTTCCAGGTGATCTTGACCTCGTCTGCGCTCATCAGCATCTCTTCGCGACGGGTGCCGGATGCGTTCACATCGACTGCCGGGAAGATGCGCTTGTCCGCCAGCTGGCGCGAGAGACGCAGCTCGGAGTTGCCGGTTCCCTTGAACTCCTCGAAGATCACCTCGTCCATCTTGGATCCGGTCTCGATCAGCGCGGTGGCCAGTATGGTCAACGACCCACCGTGCTCGATGTTGCGCGCGGCGCCGAAGAAGCGCTTCGGCGGGTACAGGGCCGAGGCATCCACTCCGCCGGAGAGGATGCGGCCGGATGCCGGTGCCGCCAGGTTGTACGCGCGGCTCAGGCGCGTGATCGAGTCGAGCAGCACGACCACGTCGTGACCCAGCTCGACAAGACGCTTCGCACGCTCGATTGCCAGCTCGGCGACCGTGGTGTGGTCCTCGGCGGGACGGTCGAACGTCGACGCGATGACCTCGCCCTTGACCGTGCGCTGCATGTCGGTGACCTCTTCGGGCCGCTCGTCCACGAGAACGACCATGAGGTGCACCTCGGGGTTGTTCGTGGTGATCGCGTTGGCGATCTGCTGCATCACGATCGTCTTGCCGGCCTTCGGCGGCGCCACGATCAGTCCGCGCTGGCCCTTGCCGATCGGGGCGACGAGGTCGATGATGCGCTGGGTGAGCTTGGTCGGCTCGGTCTCGAGCCGCAGCCGCTCCTGCGGGTACAGCGGCGTGAGCTTCGTGAACTCCACGCGGTTCACGGCCTCGTCGATGCTCTGGCCGTTGATCGAGTCCACCTTCACCAGCGCGTTGTACTTCTGACGGCCGGCGTTCTCGCCATCACGGGGCTGACGAATGGCTCCCACCACCGCGTCGCCCTTGCGCAGGTTGTACTTCTTGACCTGGCCGAGCGAGACGTAGACGTCGCTCGGGCCCGGCAGGTAGCCGCTGGTGCGCACGAACGCGTAGTTGTCGAGCACGTCGAGGATGCCCGCCACAGGAATGAGCACGTCGTCTTCGAGGATCTCGGGCTCGATGTCATCGGATGCTCCGCCGCGCCGCTTGCGATCGCGGTACCGACTGCGTCCGCCGCGCTCGTCGTCCTGAGCCTGGCCGCTCTGCTTCTGCTGGTTCTGCTGGCCGCTCTGCTTCTGCTGCTGCTGCTTCTGCTGCTGGCCCTGGCTCGGCTGGCCCTGGCTCGGCTGGCCCTGGTCGCCGTCGCTCTGCTGCTCACGCTGGCCGTTCTGGTCGCCATCTCCGCGCCGGCTCTTGTTGCGGCCGCGGTTACGGCGCCCCTGACGCGACTGCTCGCGCTGGCCGTCGTCGGATGACTGACCGTCACCCACGCCCTGCTCACCGGCGCCGGAGTCGGCACCTTCCGCCGGCCGCTCGGCCCGCTCGGATGCGCCGCCCGCACCGGCCGTCACGTCGCGCTCGTCGCGCTGCTCGCCGTCCTGCGCCCTGCCGCGTGACTGTGTCCCGCCGCCTGACTGGGCCCCGCCGCCTGACCGGGCCCCGCCGCCTGACCGGGCCTCGCCCGACTGCGACTCGCTCGGCTGAGTGTCGACCCGTTCGGCGTCGGCTTCGCCGCCCAGGCCGGGCACACCCGCTTCGCCCGCGCTCACATGAGTGGCGGCGGATACCGTGCGACCACCGTCCACACTCGTCACCCGGCGCGAACCGCGGCGCGTGCGAGCGGGTGGAGTCTGAAGATCGAGTGCGGCCTGGAGCGCCGCCTCGGCCTCGGCCGCGCTGAACTCGCCCTGCGGCTCGTTCGGCTGCTGCTCGTTAGGCTGCTGCTCGTTAGGCTGCTGCTCGTCGGCCCGAGTCTCACCCTGCCGAGCCGCAACCTGCTGCTGGTCGGCAGGGGCGTCGCCGGCCGGTCGAGAAGAGACATCCGCGTCTCCGCTCGCTGCGGGTCGCTCGGGCTGGACGGCGACGCCGTCGAGTGTCGGGGCGTCGGTCTCGCCGCCCGCCGAGCGTGCCGCCTCGATGGCGGCGACGAGCTCGCCCTTGCGCAGTCTGGCCGCGCCGGCGATGCCGAGGCTCGTGGCGAGCGACTGCAGCTGCGGAACGCGCAGAGCCGACAAGTCCGTTGTGGAGTCCACGCCATCGGCGTGGAGGTTGACATCAGTCACTGAAGAGGATTCCTTTCCTCCGGCGGGCATAGAAACGCCTCGCCCGGGGTGCGTGTCGTGTGATGGCCGTTACGAAACGTGTTTCGATCGCGTGCGTCGGGGACCACTACGCGGTTTCGGGCAGGCAACGACAGCAATGAGTTACAAGATTTTCACCCGAACACCAGATTCGCTTTGAACTCGCGTCGTCTGGCTGGTGCGGCCAGTCTACCATCACCGGCATGCTCCCTCGGCCATCCGTCGAGACTCATCTAAGCCCGGATCCACCGATGGGTGGTGAGTTGAGGTCGGCGAGTTAAACGGAGAATGCCTATCTGATCA
>NZ_BAAHAW010000041.1:0-1196 GCF_054777235.1 Humibacter antri
AAGTCATGATGAACACACCGGCCGCACTGGCCGCATAACCAACCTGTCACCTATCCGTGCAGCAGACCCGATCGCTGCCGGATGCCCGCGACATCGCAGCAGAGCTCACGAGCAAGGGCGTCACCCTCAGTCTCGGCGGAAGCATCTATGACCCGACCGATCCGGTGGGTCGCCTGCTGTTCAACGTGTTGGCCATGGTTGTCGAGTTCGAGGCCGACCTGATCCGGATGCGCACTCGAGAAGGCATGGCCGTCGCGAGAGCAAAGGGAAAGCTGAAGGGCAAGAAGCCGAAGCTCACCAAGCTGCAGCGTAAGCACCTGCTCGAGATGAATGGGGCCGGAGAGCATACGCAGAGCGAGCTGGCCGAGATGTTCAGCGTCTCCCGCGCCACGATCTACCGAGAACTCCAACGCGGCCACGCCAATTAGCGCTGCAAAGACACGGCCAAAGAGCGCTAATAATCACACTGAGATGAGCCTTTCGACCTGCGCCAGCTCGTCGTCGTGCTCGTCGTGTTCGAGTTCGATGTCGTAGTCGTTCTGGATGTTCAGCCAGTACCGCTCCGAGAGCCCGAAAGCCTGGGAGAGTCGCAGAGCTGTGTCGGTGGTGATGCGGCGCTTGCCGTGGATGATCTCGCTCAGTCGGGTCTGAGGCAAACCTGTGGCCTGAGCCAGCCGATATGCGGTGATGCCCAGCGGCTCCAGGAACTCGGTCTGGAGAATCTCGCCGGGAGTGATCGGGTCGTGTGCCTTGGTCATCGGGGTCCCTCCTCAGTGGTAGTCGACGATCTGGACGTCGCTCGGGCCGGCGGCGGTCCAGACGAAGCAGATTCGATATTGATCGTTGATGCGGATCGAGTACTGACCGTCGCGGTCGCCGGACAGCTTCTCCAGCCGGTTGCCCGGTGGGACGCGCATGTCGTTGATCGTCTCGGCCGCGTTGAGCAGGCGTAGCTTCTTCTGGGCCATGCGCTGCAGGTCAGGACCGAAGTGCCGGATATGCTCGCGATCCCAGACCTTGCGTGTCGGCTCATCTGCGAACGATTGGATCACTCGCCTAATACTAACGCAGAACGATAGTAGTGCAAGGCGGGAGTATCAGGTAAGGCCCACGAGCCAGCCCGTTTTTGCCCACATTTTGCCCGTTACGTTGTTCGTGCTCCTTGGGGCAGGCTCTGAGGGGTAGTGGCCTGTCGC